>JBCBWB010000007.1:0-22127 GCA_039817275.1 Cyanobacteria bacterium J06648_1
ATGGTTAAAGCAGCTTTAGCTTATCTAGATATTATTCGTCGCATCAAGGAATATACCAACTTACCCGTTGCTGCTTATAACGTTAGTGGGGAATATGCGATGGTGAAAGCTGCTGCACAGCAAGGTTGGATTGATGAAAAGCAAGTAGTTTTAGAAACTTTGACTAGTATGAAAAGGGCAGGGGCAGATTTGATTTTGACGAGCGACCCCGCGTCGCCGACAGGCGCAAAGGAACGCGCTCGTCGTGACTTATTTTGCCAAACAAGTAGCTTTGATGTTGCGGTAGTCAAATTGAGTATTGATCGAGGACTCTAATGACATGTTCGACATAAACCTTTTTTTGACTTAGTTGTCGGTTAAAGTCCTTCTGCTCTTGATTTAATTTTCCTGGTTTTGGCTCTTCATTGATTAAGTGCAACAAGCGATTGCAGAATCTCTGCTCCATAGATGTCTAATGCTTAAAAGCTGATCTGCTGGTTTATCTCTCGGATCTTATTACTAGCCTATTGCTCTGGGTTCTAGTCTTGACTAAAACTAATGATTTCCTTAGCAGTAAGCTCTGGCTGTTCTAAATGGGGAACATGACCACAATTATCGATCCAAACCAGTTTGTTTTGGGGAATTCCTTGGGCAAATTTAGCTGCATCTTTAATGCCGAGGATCTTGTCCTGTTTACCCCAAATAATTAAAGTTGGCTGGGAGATCTGGGAAATCTGGGTACTAAATGAGCCATAGCCGCCGCTTTTGGTAAAGGCAATGAGAGACTTATTCCAGTCGGCACACTGTAAATGAAGTGCTGCACAGGTTTGAGCATCTGAGCTAGCAAAGCTTTTGTCAAAATAAGCCGCACGGCTAATGCTCTGGCGAATTTTGGGATTGCGGAGAAACTCAGTAGCGAAAGTATCGAGGGGTGGGAACATAAATTTACCGATCGCTGGCTGTTTTGCCAAGCCTGCACTATCAATCAGGATGAGTTTGGCTACTGCTTCAGGATAGGTAAGGGTAAAGTCGATCGCTGCTGCCCCACCCATAGAAGCCCCCGCTAGAATTACGGGACGTTTGATCACCGTCTGCCAAAAATGATAGAGATGGAGTTTGATATTGTTTGGGTTGAGAGGTATTTTCAGATTGCGCTGGGAAAAGCCAAATCCTAATAGATCTAGGGCATAGGTTGATTGTTGGGCAGCCAGCAGCGGCAGCAAGCGACGAAACTCTAATAAAGAGCTATCAAAACCGTGAATTAAGAGAATTGGTGTGCCGCTATTTCCCTGCTGGACATAGGTTGTGGCTACCTCTTCCGTGCTTAGAGGTGTGGAGATCTCGACCTGCTGGATTTCTTTGGCGATCGCAATTGAGGTTGATTCGGTTAAATTACTGGCGGAGGCGGGGATGTAGCTGGGATACATTAATTGATTGGTTGGTTAAACGATATTTGAGAAATTTAAAAGATATTAAACCAGGAATTTGGCTGCTACCAAAAGCTTATCTGGAGGCGGTAATAATCGAGACGGGATTGAGAGGAGTTAGGCGGGTTAGATGGTTGATTGGGGTCGAACGAGATATCTGGAGCTGTAGCAGCCTATATTGCCAGCCATGATTACTCAGCCAGCCAATCGCCTGGAGCTGATATTCGATCGTGGCAAATGACATGACAATTAGTCCCTGTTGCCTGAGCTTGGGGCTACAAACAGTGAGGATTGAGGCAATCTTGCCGCCGCTGCCGCCAATAAAGATGCGATCGCAATCGGGTAAATCTAGTAACACATCTGGAGCTTGACCATTGACGCTGGTAATATTATTAACCTGAAATCTCTGGCTATTTTGCGCAACTAGGCTCGAACCCATGGCGGTTTTTTCGATCGCATACACCTGCGAAGTCGGACATAAACGAGCTATTTCGATCGACACCGAGCCTGTCCCCGCGCCAATGTCCCAGACGGTTTGCTGCGGCTGAAGGGCTAATTCCCCCAGAATTTCTAGGCGTATTTCTCTTTTGGTAATCAAGCCAGGGCGATCAGGAAAGCTTAAAAAATCGCGATCGCTAATGCCAATCAGAGGTAGGCGATCTAGATTGAGATCTGCTGTAGCTGCTTCTCTTACCAGTATTAAAACATTAAGAGCCGCAAAATCAGCTGGGGTTAATTGACTCAGATCACCTATTGACTCAGGAGGAAAGTGGCTTACTTTTTCCGCTACACTCCCCAAGTTGGCGCAGATATAAAAACTATAGTTAAGGGGCAATTCTAGTGAGTGCCAAAGACGAGCGATCGCCGCTGGATTGTTGTTACTGTCTGTCAGTACGTCAATTTTTGCTTGTCACTGTTTGAGCAGCTTAACCAACTCCTCTGTAGAACGCCCGTGAACGCTGACTAGGCTAGCATCTTGCCACGGTATTTTCAGCCGATTAAAGGCTAGTTGAATCGAGGTTAAGTGAGGATAAAACTCAATTTCTGCTGGCTCAAATTTGGTTAATAACAGTCTACCTAAGCCAAAAAACAAAGGATCGCCGCTAGCTAATACGACTATTTTCTCAGAGTTCAAGTTTAGCTGGGCGATCGTGTCTAGTCCTATTTGCAGATTAGTAAGCTCTAATTTCTTAATCTGGCGCTCGGCGAAATAGCTCAGATGACGTTTGCTTCCCGCTACAACTGTAGCTTGTTTTACTATCTCTACTATCGATGGCGCTAAGTTCTCTATCCCATCTAAACCAATACCAACAACTGAAATTACCAAAATGTTTGTCTAATGCTTAAATGTGTATTGAACAACGATCACAACAGCACGAAATGCGTTCAAGGCTGGCGCCTAGATCATCGTCAAATGAGTAGGAGAAATTGAAAGCAGAGCAGTTGTTCATCATCGCCATCTTGTTCTTTTTGGCTCAGAACAGACTCCTATTTATATCTGTAGAAGATGCTGCGGACAAGCAAAAAGCGGCGCTAGAATAGACTCCTGCTCTACTGACTTAGCCCTACGAAGATGGGGAATTGCTATTGAACAGACGATAGCCGATATATAGAACAATACCGATGGTCGCAACGGTAAATAGACTAGTGACAATATGTAGCACGGCTCCGACTATGGAAAAGCCTAACCACACGCCACCAATTGCCACTGCCACCTTGCCAAACTTGGGCAGACTATTAAATATATTTTTGCTTTGGTCGATCCACCCCTGTACTTGAGGACTGGGATCGATTTCAATTTTTGGCAAAACAGACTTTAGATTATCGACTGGATCGGCACCTGCCTTCTGATTGAGATTTGCTTCCATCTCATCTAACTTTGCCTGTAGATCGCGTTCGGGAAAACTCATGACTATTCAGCTTTTGCAGAGAATTAAATATATCTATCAATAAGGGTAACAAACAAAGCCCCCATGAGAATAGTGGTAATTACTCTGCCTGGTTTCCCGCCGCAGATTACTAAAATATATGTACTCAAGATCTAGAAAGATCTCGTATTAGATGTTAATACTAGTTACGAATAGAAATTACAGTGTGAATAATGTTGGACGCGATATTGTTTGATTTAGACGGTACGTTAGCTGATACAGACTCGATTCACTTTGCTGTTTGGCAAGATATATTAGTTCGCTATGAGCTAGATATTGATCGCTCTTTTTATCGGCAGCGTATTTCTGGCAGAACTAATTCTAAAATTATCAAAGACATTATTCCTCAACTAACTTTGGAAGATGCCTGGAAGCTAGCGACAGAGAAGGAGGAAACCTATCGTCGTCTAGCCAACTCTCTGCTACCTACCCCTGGCTTAGAGCGTTTGATTGAACTGACAGAGCGGGCAAGAATCAAACGAGCGGTTGTCACCAATGCTCCTGAAGACAACGCCGTCTACATGCTTAAAATTTTGCGTCTGACAGATACTTTTCCGACGGTAATTATGGCAAAAGATGCCCCTCCAGGAAAACCCGACCCTGCCCCCTACAAGCTAGCTCTCAATCGTCTGCTAGTTAAGGGTAACCAGGCGATCGCTTTTGAGGATTCTGCCGCAGGTATCCGTTCGGCAGTAAGTGCAGGTATTTATACGATCGGTATTACCTCCAGTCATCCCGCCGAAGATCTGCTCAACGCTGGCGCCAGCATGACAATTGCCGACTTTAATGATCAGCAGCTATGGGAGTTTTTAGATAGCAAAACGAAGGCTTCTCACGAGTAGCAATAAATAAGCAGGGTTTTAGCTAGTTAACAGGGTAAGGGGTACTTCTTACTCTTAATTTTTTACTTGTTACTCTCTACTCTTCACTCTCCCCATCAATCTCTTCAATCAAGACTGACACCTGTTCGGCTTGGGTTTTATTACCATCACTTTGGTAAAGCTCTAAAGCCTGGTTGAGAGCAACAAGCGCTTCTTTATCTCTATTTCTCGCCGAGAGAGCCAAACCCAAATTATGATAACCAACAGGGCGATCGGGAGCAAGCTCAATTAGGCGGCGAAAATTAATAATTGCTCTAGAATAATTTTCTTGAGCGAGATAGATAACGCCGATACTTTCAATGGCTGATAAAGTATTAGGTTCGAGCCGTTCTGCCCACTTGTATTCAGCTAATGCTCGGTCTAGCTCTCCTCGTTCGTAAAGAATCTTACCCGTTTGGAGATAGGTTAGATGATTCTGCGGAGCTGTTTTTTTGGCTAACTCTAAGATTTCTAATCCTGAAGCGATATCTCCCTGATTCAAATAGGCTTTGGCTAGCTGTAATTTAAGATTTAGTTCATCGGGCTGTTGTTCGACGGCTATTTTGAGCAAAGCGGTCGCTTCTGGATAACGCTGTTGTTCTAGAAAAATTTGTGAGGTAATTTGATAAGCTTCCTGATTACCTGGCGCTAAGGCAATAACATTTTGGTAAGCTGCAATCGCTCGATTATATTCTTTGGCTCTAACCAACACCACTCCCAAACCAAGATAGTTCTGAACATTATCTGGTTCTAGAGCGATCGCCTTTTCATAAGCAGCGGCAGCGGCTAAATTTTTACCCACGTTGCCCAAACAAAAGCCAAGGGCATGATGTAGCTTCGGATCGTTAGGAGATAGCTCCACTGCCCGTAAATAGCCAGCAATCGCCCCCGCGTAATCTTCTCTCAGAGTTTGAACATAGCCAATCCCCGCATAGATCTGGGCATTTTCCTGGTCTAGATCAGCCGCTTTTTGATATGTTTCTAGTGCCTGATCGTAGTTTTGCGCCTCAACATATTGCTTGCCAACCAGAAGTAAATTATTTAACTCTAATTTGTTAGTCTGAACTATCAAAATCGGTTCAGCCGACACAGAAGTGGCGCTCGGTAGAACAATCAAAAACGAGATAGCGATCATTAATTTGGATAACATGATGGCAAAAAAAGGCTACTCAGACAACATAAAACCGCGACTGGCGATCTTCTTCGAGAAATAAGTAGCCAAATATTAACCTGTAATTTGCTTTTTCGAGTTCGGTTGAGCAAAAATTTATATCCAATAACTATATTTTGTTAAATTTTACTTATTGGTTTCAGCCAGAAGTCATGGTCTCGGATTTAAAAGCCACAAAAGATTGTTAGAGATTGTTTTTTGCCTCTTGAGCAACCTGTGCCGATTCATCATCTGTTAACTGGGTAATGATCGCTTTTGCTTCGTCTCCACCTAATCTACCGAGAGCCTGAACTAGCCGAAAGCGAATTTGCCAATCTTCATGCTGGGCAAAGTTTTTCAAGAGGGGAATAGCTCGTTTATCTCCTAGCTCACCCATCGAGCCGATCGCGGCGGTTTGTAACAGATTATTATCTGAATGCAAAGCTTCTTCTAGCAGAGGGAAACTATCAGGCTCACCAAGCTCTCCCAAGGCAGCAATAATACTAAACTGTACTAGCCATTCTGAAGTATCGTGAAAAACCTGATTTAGATCAGCAAAGGCTTCGATTAGCTTTAACCCACCGATCGCATCGGCAGCGGCAGCTTGAACATCGGGTTCGGGATCGTTGAATAGGCGATCTCGCAGTAATTTTAGAGCAGCATCTTTATCAGTAACTCCGAGGGTATCTAGCTGGCTAACGGCAGCATAGCGCACGCGAGTATTTTCATCGGTAATCAATGGCTGCACCATCTCGAAGGCAGTTTTAAGGTCAATCTGGCGTAGTTGGTTTAAGCCGCGAATTCGTTCGCCAAAATCTTCGGAATTTAAGAGATCTGTAATTGATTCGGGGGTAATGCTCATATTTAAAGCTGGTTGATAACTATTGATTAAAATTCGATTTGATAAATTGGGATTTTAAAGTATGTAACTTAATCGGTTGTACTAAGTCGGTGGAAAATGCTGAGCTAGAGTCTCGCCACAAATGAAGATCAGGTTTTTGGTTGGCATTTACTCTGCTGCCATCATTTTGATCACGTCTCCCTGAGTAACTATCCCTACTAGCTCCTCTTGCTCATTTACCACTGGTAGACGACGTATTTTCTGGTCGTGCATAATACGAGCCGCCTCACGGACTAGTTGACTAGACTTAACAGTGGCTGGGCGATCGCTCATAGCTTCACCGACAGTCTGTCCCAAGGCTTTGTGGACTTCTTGGTTATGTTTGGCAGGATTTTGCAGATAAATTATGCTGTCGAGAAACATAACGTATGGTGGAGTATCTACTCCTGTTGCTTGCCAGGTAAGATCGGTTTCTGAAATTACTCCCACCAATTGCCCCTGCTTATTGACCACTGGCAAGCCACTAATTTCTCGCTCAGCCAAAATCTGAATTGCTTCCTGTAATGAGGTTTCGGGAGACACGGTAATTAAGTCAGTGGTCATGATTTCAGCAACTGTTTTGCTCATTTGTGTCTCTAAATCGTATAGTTTGCTACTCTATATTTCAATTTATCGCGAATCGTCCCTGTTTAAGCTGCAACTGTCACTATATTTAGTAATTACTGATTATATGCTTAGCGGCTTGCACTTGACGCATTGAGTGTATCCTTTAGGACTGATTATTGATTATTGAGCGATCGCCAATTGTTGACTGTTGACTATTGACTGAAAAAGCTGTTAGCTGACAAACTGAATATCTGGTATGAGGGGATCTTTAACAATGCCAAAACCAGCGTAGCCCCATCGCTCCATTAGTTTCTTTAGCTGAATCGGGGAGGCTGTTTCCACGGTTAGGCGATCGCTAAATTCTTGACCATGAGTGTTGATATAGCTCATCGCATCATAATCATGCTGAAATACCAGGAGGTAGCTTGCCTCTATCCCACTAGCGGCTGGCATTCGAGCTACCAGATATTTACCATCCTGTCTGGAACGAATCAAATAATTAATTTGTAGTAACATATTCTTCCCTGTATTCCCATCTATCTAGAGCAATTAATAGAACGGAATTGGGTCGGGCAATGACTTGGTCTCGTTCTATATTCTGATGCCGATTTAAGCTGATTTAAGCTGATTTAACTAGCGTCTATTTGAGATCTGCCAGCTTGATTTTAGGATCTACGGTTTTGAGCAGTAAATCTGCTAGTAAATTGCCCACAATCAGCATTGTTGCCCCCATCATTAAGCTTGCCATTACTAAATATTTATCCTGCGCCTCTAATGCCTGTAGAGTCAAGCGACCTAATCCAGGCCAGTTGAAGAAATATTCGGCAATAAACGATCCTCCCAGCAGATTAGCAAATTCAAACCCCAGGAGTGTGATCAACGGGTTAATTGCATTACGTAGGGCATGGACGTAAATAACTTTGTTTTCTGGTAAGCCTTTGGCGCGGGCTGTTTGGATATAGTCTTGGCGTAAAACATCGAGTAGCTGTCCTCTGGTCAAACGCTGCAAGCCAGCAAAACTGGTGATGCTCAAGGCGATCGTCGGCAAAATCATATGCCAGGCAATATCGAGTACTTTACCGATCGCAGATAGCTGATTATGATTGATACTTGTCATTCCGCCGACAGGAAACAGGGGCGACAAAAATTGCGCCACAATGAGAAAGATCAGGGCGGTAATAAAACTAGGGAAGCCCTGACCGATATAGCTCAATACCCGCAGCACTCGATCGGCGAGGCTGTTTTGCTTAACTGCACTCAGAATTCCCAGCGGAATGGCGATCGCCCAGGTGACAGCTAATGATGAGATTGCCAGTAACAGGGTTGCAGGGACTCGCTCCAGCAGCAAAGAAGAAACGGAGCGGAAATAAACAAAGCTCTGACCAAAATCGAGGCGAGTTACAATTCGCCACAGCCAACGAAAGTACTGGATAATTGCGGGTTGATCTAGCCCAAACTGCTGACTCAGGGCAGCAAGGCGCTCGGGGGTAATCTGAGGATCTTGCCGTAAAGTATCTAAATAGTCTCCAGGGGCTATCTCAGCAATCCAAAAACAAAGTGCCGAGGCTAAAAGCAAAGTTAGCGCCGCCTGAAGCAGTCTTTTGAGCAGATAGAGAACGGTTTCATTCTGTAACAGAGATTGGCGAAGGGATGTGTGTTGCGCTCCATAATTACTTTGAGCCATAGGTAGATTGGGTTTACCCTGTGGAAAACAATTAGTTGATGCTAATTACCAGTCTAGTAATTGCGATCGCTTTCTAGGCAAAGTAGGCAACAATCCAGAACAAACTGTCAACGAGAATTGTGCTCAAAACTGCCCCAGCGAATGCCCACCAGTGTAGCTCGGTTTTCTTTAATGCCCACCAGCTAACACCCAAGAGCATGTTAACTAAAACAATTGCCCAGCTAATGCCCCAAACTGTCTGTACCTGACCTAATGCCGCTTTAAAAATAGGCGAAGCCAGGGCAGGATTCATGTCCACCGTCATCAACTCTCGCCAGTAGGGAATCACATCGACAATATAAAAGTAAAGGTCGGTAATGGCGGTGCCTAATAGTGATCCGAGATAGAAGAAGTTACCTATTTTTCCCCAACCACGCCAAATGCACCACAGGGCAAATGGTAAACCAATCGCTTCGACTGGAATATGAATCAAGGGTTCAGATCTCAACCAACCCCAATAAATCGAGCCAGCTAGCCAACTCCAGCTAAAGCCAAGAATTATATCTCCCCACCAGCGGTTCTGAGGGCGCTGCCAGAGATACCAGCCTAAGCCTACCCAAAACAGAGTCAAAACTAGGCTGAGTTCGGGAAACAGCCTGACAATTGGAGCTTGAAAAAATACGGGAACGGAAACGAGAAAAGAGGAGGTGAAAAATACTCGCCATGCTTGGCGCCCGCGATCTGGTTGTAGCGGCAGATCGAGAATTGGTGATGGCTTTGCTGATGGACAATCGGAACTTGAAGAAGATGTCACAGGTTAAATGAGTATGAGCTAGTGTAGGTGGACTTTTCTGATTTTTTGTTACTTATCTTTACCTTTAATAAGTTACCACAATTTTTTTAGCGGGGATATAGTCAATAAAAATCGGTACAACAGTTATCTGAGCTTAATCTAATTGTTAACATTAATGTCTGAAAATCATAAATCAACTTAATTAGCCCGATGCTACGAGGTTGTTTCGGACGGCATAGATCCATTGTTACTCAGGAAATGTACTCGAATAGGAGAAAGATCTAAGGAAGCTTAAATCCTCCCTAGATCTCTAATTTGAAACTCGTTTTCCTTTGATATTTCTTAATATTTGCCGCGTTGGACTATGTAGGCATGTTTCGCACTCAGACGTTTACCCCGCTTCGTTTTCTGGACAAAGGCGCAATCTTTAAATCAAAGATCTGATTCATTCAAAGTTGTTAGATAATCATCTACTGATGACACTTGCCATTGTGATTGACCCTTGAGCTGGAGTACTTTTTGGTGATACTGCAATAGGCTGGGGCGATGACCCACACTTACTACTGTCGTATCGGACTCTCGTAGTAGCTGATAGAGGCGTTTTTCGTTTTGTACATCTAACGCCGAGGTCGCTTCGTCTAAGATGGCATAGCGAGGCTGAGTCAATAACAATCGGGCAAAGGCTAATCTTTGTTGCTCTCCCAGGGAGAGAACGTCGGACCAGCTCAATTCAACATCTAATCCGCCTACTTTCTCGGTCAAATTACCCAAGTTAACTTCCTGCAAAGCTTGTTCTAGCTGCTCTTCGGCAATATGGCTGTCGGTCTGGGGATAAAGTAGCTGCTGTCTTAATGTTCCTAAAATCATATAGGGTTTTTGTGGTAGGAAGAGCATCGAATCAGGATTGGGTCGAACAATATTGCCTCGTCCCTTATTCCATAATCCAGCGATCGCTCTTAACAGAGAACTCTTACCCACGCCACTCTCGCCTACGATCGCCAAACTCTGATTTGGCTCAATCTCAACGGAAAGATCTGCCACTAAAGTCTGTTGATTATTGGGAGTTACTAGGGTGACATTTTCTAATGCCAAACGAGAGTCTACAGACGACCCGATCGTAGTTTCTTCTTCTCCTACAGGATCAACCTCAAAATTAGTCAGGGTTTCATCAAAAGCTGCAATCCGATTAATCCCCGCCGCAAATGCTGTCAGGAGGTCGAACTGATTGATAATTATGGTTAAGGCACTGAATATTTGGAAAAAAGCCACTGTAGCCTGACCAATTGCCCCAAAATCTGTTTCTCCTGCTAGATAAAGCGGCGCTACGACCAAATAGGGCAGAATTCGGACGAAATAACTGTGTCCCGTCGTAAAAAAGTCAAGGTTTCGCTGCCAGCCAATTAAAATGTGATAATTGCGAATCGCTTTGGAGAATCTTTTGCCGACGCTTTCTAACTCCTGGGACTCTCCACCATAAAAGGCGATCGATTCAGCATTATCTCGTAAATGCACTAGTCCATAACGAAAATCTGCCTCTCGCTGTAGCTGATTGTAGTTAAGTCCGATCAGTCGGCGACCTAAAACTACCGTGACTATAGTGCCAAACAAAGCATAGCCTACCAATACCAGGGACAGACTGCTAGAAATTGCCCACAGTACCCCAACAAAAGAAACTAGGGTGATAACTGAGTCGAGCAGACTCAACAGCAGAGTTAAGCTAATACGAGTAAAAGACTGGATATCTTCTGAAATCCGCTGATCAGGGTTGTCAATTTGCTTTTGAGCATTGATTTGATAGTAGGCTCGATTATCTAAATAACGTTGCAAAATATTCTTGGTCAGCCATTCGCGCCAGTAAACCCCTAAGAGCTGTTGGCAGTAGCGGTAGACAACGACAATCGCTGTCCCGATCACGAATACGCCGCCATATACCCCTAGAAACAGCCAGAAGGTAGATTCATCCTTATCTACTAAAGCGGTATCAATGAAGCGAATGGTGAAGGAAATAACGACGTTTAGACCACTCACCATGATCGAAAACAACAGCAGTGCCGACAGCAAACCCCACTGCTTAGCACGTCCCCGCCAGCGATTGAACTTCCAAGCAAAAATAGCCGTGGGAAAAATTAAAGCCAGGGCAAGTATGATCCGAGAAGTAGAGTTAGTTAAAATTCCCTTTCTTATCGCGATCAAACCTGCTGCGGCTTCATTGGTAAATTCAGGAAACAATAGCTGTCCGAACCAGACTGTGACTGCGATCGCCAAAAATAATAAGGCAAACAAAAATATCAACAGCAACACCAGCATAAGAAAGAAAGTTCCCGCCTTCTTTTTGCTGGGATACCAATAGGGCAGTGCTACTTCAACAAAGCGCCGCCAGAGACGACCATCAATCCGATTAATTTTAGGCGCTGTTTCTACCATTAAATTTATAACCCACCAGAAAATATATAGAACATAAGTACTGTACTGTCTTGTTTTTGCCAATGAAGACAGCACGGATACTCAAAAAATCGCCGTTACGCGATCGCGTCAGTTACTACTTTTTACTACTTTATATATGTGTTCTGGTAATAACTTATGTTCAAAGATATACACGATGGGGTCATTACGCCAACAGGAAGCGAAGCCAGGAACTAACAGACAGAAAGTAGCCGTAGGTGAAGCGTGTCGTACCTGTAGAGGAATGGAGCGCGATCAGCAATGGAAATATGACCGCAGTCAAAGATTGTTTATCTTCTTCTGTGCAGGAATGCCAACTATTTTATTCACTTTTCATAATTCAGTAAAAATACGACAAAGAAACTACTTAAACGCTTCTTTTTCAATTGCCAATCCTGAGAGAAATGCGAGTATATAACTTAAGTAATACATGAATTATATTTATAAGCTATATGAAAAATATCATTTGCCTTGCTTCTTGTGCCACTCTGCTTTCTATTTCCACTGTTGCCAACGCTGGTGAACTAAATAAAACTGCACCGCAATATGTGGCGATCGCTTCAGAAGACGTTAGAGTTGCTAATCACGATGGTATTACTTACGAAATGCACGGTTGCGCCAGACAAGGAAGCAGCGTTACCTGCTCTTTCTTTATAACTAGTGAGGGTCAAGATAGAACAGCTAGGATCAATGCTAAGTCCACTAGATTTATTGATTTTGAGGGTAATGAATACCTTGGTAGTTCTGCTCAAATCGGCAGCAGTTCGGGTAGCTCTGCTCAAAAAAGCTTGATCGATGGCATCACAATGAAAGGCTCGATTAGTTTCACCAATATACCGAGAAACGTCAATGATTTTGCTGTTTTAGATATTCATGCTGGTAACAGCGATCGCCTTAGATTTAAGCAAGTATTTTTGGTCGATGACGATGCTAGGTATACCTGCCGTAATTGCCAAGAAAACAACACTGCCTCTAGCAGCAAAAAACGCTCTATTACAGATAATTTGAATGATGTTAAAGATGCCACTAACACAATGAAAGAAACTGGCAACACCGTTAAAGATATCATTAGACTCTTTTAAAAGTGCTGTCACTATTTTTTACAGAATAAGCTGTTATTCATTTAAATTGCATACTTGTCTTTTCCTTCTGCCTTGACGCGGAGTGAAGCGGAGCTAATCCTTTTGGGCTGGCTTCTGCCTTCTGGATTGACTGCAATCTTAGCAATTTATACAGATATCCTTAATTACGGTCGGCAATACAAACTTGTTGGGCTTGAATTGTGTCTAGAATAGAAGTCCGATTATTTTATTTCTTTTTGGATGCCATTGATCGCGATCACCATTGACAACTACTGTTTTCTTAGTACATATGCTCACCTTAACAGGGGTAGTGTTTAAAACACATAAATGTTCGGTTTAATTTCACGCTGGTCTGATTAATTTTTATAGCTAAAGGTAAACAAATTATGGTTAGTGTTGCTCAGGCGAGTCCTAGCGATCGCGCTCAATTTATCAAGAACACCTATACTCATTTGGCAGGGGCAGTAATTGCCTTTATTGCCGTCGAGTTTATTCTTTTTCAAGTCGGCATTGCTGAGGCGTTGACTAATTTTATCTCTGGCAACAGATTTGGCTGGCTGATGATTATCGGCGGCTTTTCCTTGCTCGGATGGCTTTCTCGTAGCCTGGTAGCCGAGGCAGATAATGTCAATAAACAGTACGCTGGTTTAGGAGCTTATGTCATTGGCGAGGCTTTAATTTTCGCCCCCATACTCTATATTGCCACCTACTACACCAACGATCCCAATTTGATTCCCACGGCGGCAATTTTAACCCTGATGATGTTTGCGGGAATTACCACCGTGGCGTTTACTAGCGGCAAAGACTTTTCCTTTCTGGGTAACTTTCTTAAGATCGGCGGCTTTATTGCTTTAGGCTTGATTGTCTGTAGTATTCTGTTTGGCTTTACCCTGGGCTTAATTTTCTCGGCCTTTATGATTGTCTTTGCTTCGGTAGCAATTTTATATACCACCTCCAATATCATCCACCGCTATAGTACTCAGCATTATGTAGCTGCATCTCTAGAACTTTTTGCTTCTGTAGCTTTGTTGTTCTACTACATCTTGATGACCTTGATGCGATCGCGTCGCTAAATTACTTTTGTGCAGTCCATATCGGCTAACAAAAATAAACTTTTTATATTCCAGTTAAGGCGGAGATTAACCATCCGTCTTTTTTTCGTTCTCTCAAAATATTAGCTTTGCTCACTCAAAGTTCTTCTCCTTTCTAAGCTCCATAATTAGAGGCTTTTCGGCTGTCTAAGTTGTGTCCCAAACTGGCTAAAGATGTAGATCTATAAACAAAGCGATCGAAATCATTTCTCATCACTATTATTTAGGTAATGATGCTAACAATACAGTCAAAAAAACAGATTATAAAATTAATTTTTTATCACCAAATCCCCTTGTTAAACATTAATTTAATATGTTGCTATCTAAATTACGCACGATGCTTTCGTCAGAAACTAGCCATAACCCTCAACTAGACCGAGCTAGAGAAAGGCACCAAAATCTACCCAAAACCGAACACGACAAGTTTTATTTTCAGGCTCATCAAGACTATCGCCAGGCCTGTATTACAGCTCAAAATAGATATACTGATTTAGCCCAAATGCTACGAGCTGTGGTTAAAGAGCATTACACTTCTGCCGAACAAAATAAAATCAACGCGATCATTATTACGGCGATCGATATCTTGGCGAGTAAAGCCAGTATCTTTCCCGACATGGATCACGAAGATGTTTGGTATACCGATCATTACGATCTAATCGAGTTGGCGAGAAATATGGGAGTCGGCGATGAAACCCTACCTCATTGGGAACAAGAGGCTAACCTCTACAATCGCTATCTAGAAATTCGCGGTTCGGACTTAGTGCAGATCCTTTTAGAAATTGCGGAAGAAGCCTTGATTGATGGTTATCAGTCTGGAGCCGATGTCAACAAATGGTTTAGCTATGTTGCCAGAGAAACTTTAAAATCTCGTAAAAGACTTTCTCGCTACCGTCGTAAACAGAGTGAGTCAATTTATATTGACTGTAGAGGTTCGAGCATTGGAGATTGGGACAAGAATTAAAGTTATTGCCCCTGGAAAAGCTTTTATTGTTGGCGATCGCTTTTTATCATCATTAGCCCGCTAACACTGCTTACTCTAAGGGAACAAAGTCGTAACCATAAGAAGAACGT
Source organism: Cyanobacteria bacterium J06648_1 (assembly GCA_039817275.1). Lineage (GTDB taxonomy): Bacteria > Cyanobacteriota > Cyanobacteriia > Cyanobacteriales > Xenococcaceae > Waterburya. The sequence continues at coordinate 14,934 of JBCBWB010000007.1, forward strand.
TTCCCTGGCTGAACTTCTACAAGCTGTACAGCTCCATTGCGATCGCCCGACTTGAGAAATCTAACTGTTCCTGTTGCTCCTGCAAGAGTAAATCCAGACTGAGCCAAAGTCTTTTGAACTCCTGCACGACTGGGAGAATCAGTAAGGCCTGCTGCCAAAACTTTTGTGGCATCATATGCCATAGCCGTACGCCAGTTGACATCCCCTCCCCAGAGACGACGCGCGGCAGTAGGAAATTCAGGGTTGGCGCTACCCGAGACGTGCCAGGGTACGGCAACGGCTAAACCCACAGCTTTCTCGCCACCAATTTCTAAAGTTTGGGGTTTATAAAGGCTATCGCCTCCTAACTGCGGCAGCTCGCGGTTATTAAGCTGCATCAAAAGATAAGCTTTATCGACTGTAGTCGAATCATTGAGAAAAACTAATGCTTGCGCGCCTCTTGCCCGAGCATCCTTTAATACTGCTGCGGGATTGAGATTGCTAGCAGCCAAATCTACTTCACTGACAATTTCGCCGCCGTTGCTGACCATTTCTGTAGTAAAGGTTTCCTGTAGCGATCTGCTGTAAGCACTCTGAGAATTGTAGACTACCATTGCCTGCTGTAGTCCCAATCGATCAAGAAAATATTTAGCTAGAGTGTTGCTAGTAAAGCGATCGCTGGGTACGGTACGAAAAATATAGTCTCCCTGATTAGAAATGGCGATCGAGGTGCTGCTAGGAGAAATAGCAACTAGTTTATTCTGTTGATAAAATGGCGCGGTAGCGAGAGTAACACCACTCGAAAAATGTCCTACTACCCCCAAAACTTCCTGATTTTTAGCTAATTCTTGCGCTACCTGGATTGCGGTCTGTGCATTATTATCGTCATTAACAATCAATACCTTTAAGGGAATACCGTTGATCCCGCCCTGCTGATTAATTTCCGACTGCGCTTGAGCTGCGCCCCGCAGGATTTCTTTAGCGGTAGTCTTTTCAGTGCCAATCGGTACAGGAACCGCAATACTGTAGGCTTTATTTGTGCCGATACGAGCATTATTAAGATAGATTAGTCCTTCTGGATCATTACGCTGCTTACTTAAAGACTGTTCTAGTAGAGACTCCGCTTCGCTGAAGTTCTGCTCGGCGATCGCTTGTGCTGCCGCCTCTTTTTCAGGAGTCAAATCTTGCTGAAATAAAATCGTCTCCCCCGTACTCGGCTCCGAGTCTAGATCGGCAGAAATATCCTCTTGAGAAACATTTTCTTGGCGATCGCCGTCTAGGGTAACATCTAGTATCTGTTTATTGCCCCGTAACCACCATAAACCTCCTGCAATTACCCCTGCTGTAATCAAAAGGGATAGCAACAAGACTACGTTTTCTTTTTTTTGGTTCATGACGGCAATAAAAATTAGTCTAAAAAATAAATTTAGGTAGCAGACAACTTACAATTTCTAAGATATCCTAAACCAAATTTAAAGGAGATATTGCAGTTCGACAATTAAACAACTTTGTCCGAGCTGCTCCTGCATAATTTGCAGGCTGGCAACGTATTAAAACTTAGCGCTCAAGATGTGTTTATAAAGTAATGAAAACTATATTTAAACAATTATTGATCTTGTCCACCTTAATCGTGACAGGTTGTGTTGGTAGCTCACCTCCAGAGGCGAATGAGTCAGCCCCAGAAGTAAAAGAGGGTATAGATGTCCAGAAAAATCCAGTAGCGGCAATCCAAAAGGTAATTGAGCTGGGTAAAAATACTCCACCAGAGGCGATCGCCAACCGCGATCCCGTTGAACCTATTTCATTCAAGGAATTGCTAGAATATCTGCCGCCAGCACCCAGGGGATGGCAAGCTCAAGAACCAGAAGGCGAAACTAATTCCTTTGCTAACTATAGTATTTCTCAAGTCAGCCGAGCCTACGTTCGGGGCAACAAAAAAATGCAGGTGAGCATTTTTGATTGGGCGTTCAATTCTGCTCTCTATACTCCCTTCTTACTCTCTACCGAGTTTAGTCAAGAATCTACAGCAGGCTACAACAAAGGAATTAAGATTGGTGATATGCCAGGGAGAGAAGAATACACCTATGACCGTCAGGAAGGTAGCCTTAATCTACTGGTTAATAGTCGCTTTTTGGTGCAAATTGACGGCAGCAACATTGAAGAAGAAGAGCTACGAGAGTGGTGGAATCTTATGGATAGCCAAGCTCTGAGTAAAATTAATAGCAAATAAGACTAGTTTGAGTTTAATAGCTCCAGCCCAATACTCGCTGCTTTTAAGCTTAAATTTAAACGCAAAAAATTTAAACGCAGAAAATAGCAGTTTCCGATAGCAATGGCTACAGAACAATACGATCAAAGCTAATTATCCAAAAACTGAGTTTAATTCAGGTGGCTAATATTAGTGGTTGGAGCAAGCTGAGAAATTGGTGCAGGAGCAGCCATATCCGCAGGCAGAAAAATTCTAATACTTACGGCAAACAAAGCCACCAAGAAAATTAGCAGCACGAGAAAAGGGGCAATATACTGTCGAAAAAAGCTCATAAAATAAAGCGTTAAATGTAAAATATCAAAGTCAGAATTTAAATCAGGAAAAAGGTTTGGATTTAACTATTTACCTGGTTTAGTCTCCAATCTTAGCGTAAGTTTAGAGTCTTTAGAGATACAATTTATTCGATAGCTGATATATTAATGGGCTTTATATTAATGCGGTAACTTTGTCTGGATAATTTGGCGGCGCATTATTTCTAATCAGAGATTTTTACTCTCTGTATGCTACCGTTAGCAGTAATTAAAATCTAGATAATCTCTTACCAATGTTCGCTACAATTTAGAAATCTTGCGTCCCGATATCTCATGTCAGATTCAGACTTTACCATTCCCATTTCCCAGTCCGAAAATTCTGCTGCTGAAGATTATACTGACTATGGTTACAAGGCACTTGAAGCGGGGGATTTATTAAATCAAAGATTTCAGATTATTAAAGAACTGGGTAGTGGTGGCTTTGCAACAACTTATTTAGCCATAGATCGGCAGTCAACAGAACAGGTAAAGTGTGCCGTCAAACAACTACAGCCAAAATTCAACAGTCCCTCTGTTTGGGCTAGCGCCAAGGAAAGATTAGCTACGGAGGCGATGGTATTGCAGTGGTTGGGAAAACATCCACAAATTCCCGAATTCATTGGTCATTTTGAAGAAAACAAGCAATTTTATCTGGTCTTAGAATTTATAGAAGGGGAAGAATTCGAGCAAGAAATTCACCGCCAAATGCTCAACGAAGCTCAAGCAGTCAACTTTTTAGTTGATATTTTGGGCATCCTTAAGTCAGTACATAATCAGGGTATTATTCATCGCGACATCAAGCCCTCCAATTTAATTCGGCGCAAACAAGATGGGCGAATGATTCTGATCGATTTTGGGGCGGTCAAGGAAATCGGCACGATGGCTTTTGACTCTAGCAACCAGGAACTTAAAACTCAGATTATTGGTACCCCTGGATATATGCCGCCAGAGCAAAATAACGGCAAACCAATCTACAGTAGCGATATCTATGCCTTGGGCAAAACGGTCATTTTTGGCATGACGGATAAATCGCCCACGGAATGGGAAATGGCGGAAGCAGACGTAAACGCTTCCTGGAACAAGAAGATCGCTGTGAGCGAAGCTTTACTCAAGATTGTGAACCGCATGACGGCGGAGAGTATTTCCCAACGCTACCGTAACGCTAGCGAAGTGATGCGAGACTTAGAGCCGCTACAAATGATTGGCAGGACTATTGGGGGAAAATACCAAATGGTCAAGTATCTGGGGGGCAATAGCCATACTCATTCCTATGTTGCCAAAAGCTTATCCCAGGCTGGCGATCGCTATTATTTGGAAATCATCAAGGTGCAGGATTCAGCAAAGGTTTTCCTCTCCGCTATTACTCAAGAAATCATGACTGGGTTTAATAAACTATCAGTTATCGACAAAGATCGCAGGATTCCTCAGGTAATAGAATATTTTGTCGATGAATCACAAATCTTTGTTGTTCAAGAATATATTGAGGGCAAAAATCTGGCTCAAATCGTCGAAGATCAATTTATCCTCTCGGAAACAGAAGTAGTTAATGTCCTACTCAGCACCGCTACTGCTCTCAATCCGTTTCATAAACAGCAGATTCTTCATGGCAATATCAAGCCTTCTAGCTTGATCGAGCGTCACGATGACGGCAGAATCACTCTGGTCGATTTTAGTTTAGTCAATGAGTCTGCTAATTCTCTGCCCGATAGTAAGACGGGATACATTCCTCCAGAGCAAATTGCGGGACGGGCAAGCTGTGCTAGCGATATCTATGCACTGGGAATGACGGCGATACACGTGCTAACGGGAACTTCGCCCCAAAACCTAGAAAAAAATCCCCGCACGGGAGAAATATTATGGCATCGTAAAGCCAGAATCAGCCCCAATTTTGCCAAGATTCTGGACAAAATGATTTGTTTGGATCGAAGTCAGCGTTATCAGTCTCTCAATCGAGTCGTTAGAGACCTCAAGAAAATTAAGCACAAGTCCCGCTTCGGCAGTGTTTATAAATATCTTTTGCTGCTGCCAATTTTGATTTTTGGCTCAATTATCGGTATGGCTCAGTGGGCGCAGCGCGCCGCTATTCTGGAGTTTTACAATGGGGATATCAAACTAGGTGAAAAACAGTATCAAAAAGCAATTAATTACTACGATAATGGCTTAAGAAAGCTACCCAGATCGAGGGGACCCGTCAGAAATTTCGAACAAGTCTGGCTCAAAAAAGCCAAAGCGCAACGTCAACTAAATAGATATCAGGCAGCTCTACAAACCTGCACCACAGCTTTAAAATATTACCAAAGTCCTCAGCTTTGGAACTGCAAAGCCCTAACTCTTTATAGCCTAAAAAGATACGAAGCGGCGATCGCTGCCTACGATGAAGCAATCAAAATTGCCCCCAAAAATATTTGGCTTTGGAATAATCGTGGCGAGGCATATACGCGGATGAAAGAGTACGATAGCGCCATTATCGATTTCCAAAAAGCAATTCAGCTAGATCCCAACCGTAGTTTTGTACCCTGGAACAACATGGGTAAGGCTTACTACCAGCAAAAGAAATATCAGCAGGCGATCGAGGCCTATAACGAGGCGCTAGCCATTAGACCAGAATACCTACCTGCTTTGATTGGCTTGGGCAATGTCCAAAAATCAATTAGGCTATATGACCAAGCTGCCAACTCCTATAATCAGGCGCTAGAGATCAATCCTAACTACTATGAGGCTTGGTTTGGGAAAGGTTCGGTTGCCGAATACCTCAGACAATATCGTACCGCCAGAAGCTACTATCAAAGGGCGGTGCAGCTAAAGCCAGACTGGGAAGCAGCAACCAGGTCCCTAGCCAGAGTCGAATCCAAACTGGGTATTTAGCTAACTTGAGCGGATTGAGTTTTCGCCAAAGATTAGCGATACAGGGGTGTTTTACTCTTCACTTTTGATTGCGAAGAATCCCTCAGTTGATTAAACTTTGTGAGAAGTTATCGGTCAATGGCGCATGAAACAACTGCTGGCTCGGATTAAGCCTTATCTACGGTGGTTTATTCTGGGAGGAGTTTTATTTTTTCTGGTTAAAACAGTCAAAGATAGCTTTACCGAAGTTGCCGCAATTAAAGTTAATGCTCAGGGTTGGTTAATACTAGCGATCGCCGTCGGCGTAACAATTGCCGCCCATGTTTGGTCTGGTTGGGTCTGGACCTGGATTCTCGCTATTTTTAAGCAGCCTTTAGGGGTGAGAGAAGCGATCAGAGTCTATCTCGTGACTAATATTGCCAAGTACTCTCCAGGGAACATCTGGCACTTTTACGGCAGAATCGCCGCCGTGGGCAAAAGAGGAGGTTCTCGGGGTGCAGCAACTCTCAGCGTTCTCTTAGAGCCGTTACTGATGGCAGCAGCAGCTTTGCTGATTGGCTTGATCAGCAGTACTTTGGGGGGAATTCAAGTTGAGTTGGAGAGTCAGGTCTGGCTACAGCTTGGGGCATTGGTTGCAGTTTTAATTGGTATCCAGCCTCGCATTCTTAACCCTCTACTCCATCGTCTCAGTCGGAGTAAACATAAAAATCAAGCTGATGCCGCTCAAGCCGAGGCAATTGCCCTCACTCAATATCCTCTAGTTCCCTTTTTAGGAGAAATAGGTTTCGTGCTGCTGCGGGGGGCGGGGTTTATCCTGACCTTTATGGCATTGCAAACTATTGCCTGGCAACAAATTCCCCAGCTATTTACTTCCTTTAGCTTTGCTTGGCTTTTAGGACTGATCGTCCCAGGCGCACCAGGAGGCTTGGGAGTATTTGAAGCTACGGCTTTTGGTCTTTTAGATAACGCTCAGTTTCCTACTGAAGTGGCGGCAGTTGCTCTCTATCGCTTAATTAGTATTTTGGCAGAGGCGATCGCTGCTGGTGCATGTTTTCAGCGTGAACCGTAATTTTTGAGCAAATTTTTGAGCAAATTTTTGAGCTATCGAGCAAGACAGACCAAGCAAGATAGATTGAGCGAAAAAAAAGCCCCTGCGTATTACAGCAGAGGCAGATTAGTCTAGTCTAGGAAATCAGATAAAAATTTAAGCTCTAAGCAAACAGTGGCTGGAAGGCATCAGTGATAGTAGAAACTTCACCACCGCTGGCAACTGTAATATCGAGCAGACCTTCAGCAGCATACTCACCAGCATCAAAGGCAGGTAGTGTTCCAAAGATACGCTTGTCACTGACAGAGATGAGGCTCGCAGTCTCCTCACCGATAGTGACGGTAGTGTCATTAAGATTGGAGAAGTTAATGCCACCGATGGTGAATGTACCACCACCTGATGCTGGCGCACGCCATTCATCAATTTCGTAAGCCGTAGCTGTAGTGATGTTGTCATCGACAGGAGTAGCAACCCGCAGCTTACCGTTAAAGAAGTCAACGCTGAGGATTGCGCCACCGAAGCCAGTTAGCACATCTACACCTTGACCAACGGGAACACCATTGCCGCCATCAGTCTTCAGCTCGGTATTGCTGATAACTTGCTGTCCATCATCAGAGAGATCGACATTGTAGAGGATGGCATCGCTTCCTGGGTCGAGGTTTTGAGCGAGTAGGTTGCCTCTTAGCTGACTACCAAAGGCAGTAGAACGATACTCCGCCAAACCGTTGGTAGATGATTTAAACTGAGCAATTGGTGCCGTATAT
>JBCBWB010000007.1:22226-25985 GCA_039817275.1 Cyanobacteria bacterium J06648_1
TGACTACCAAAGGCAGTAGAACGATACTCCGCCAAACCGTTGGTAGATGATTTAAACTGAGCAATTGGTGCCGTATATTCCCCATTACTAGCGTCGTCAGGACTGTAAAATCTGTTCTGACGATCGTCATCACGACCACGGTTACGGTTTGGTTGACCGTAGTAGCCACCTTCTTCAATCAGATTCAGCTCATCTAGAGGATTGTCGAAGAATGGTTCTTGGGTAGTTGCGCTGGTGGAGACATCACCAAAGTTAGAGTTAGCGCCATTTTCCGTAGCGTAGATATTGCCGTTGGTAGCATAGACTAAATCGTAAGAATTACGAAGTCCGCTAGCGTAAATTGAAACATCTACTCCAGGAACAACATCAACGTCGCCACCAAAGCCTTGGCTATCGGCAGGATTGAAGTCGCCAGAGAAACCAGCAGGAGCAACCCAATCGTCAGGTAGTTCGTATTGAATATTGCCGTTAAAGTCGGGCTTGGTGATTTCCGCCTTGAGAATAGCGACAGTGAAGGGTGATTCTGGTAGACCACCGATGCGATCGTCAGCGATACCAACGTTAGTATTACTACCGACGGTAATTAGCAAGTCGCCGTTGTCATCGAAGAGTAAGCCGTTAACCCCATGGTCGTGGTTGGAAACACCAATGTTCTGCACTACAGGGTCGAGATTGTTAAAGTTAGCTCCCGACAGTACTGATACCTGACCGCTATAGGGTGAGAATTCAGTATTCTCGTCAAAATCATGGTCATCAAAGCTTTCTTGGTTAGCTCTAAACTGGTTGTGAGAAACGTAGAGTTTCAGTTCGCCACCGTCATTATCATGAGGATTAAAGGCAATACCAGTGATATTGTTGTTGCTTAATCCAGAGATCGCGCCGATAGACTGTTCGCTAATAACGTTGTAGTTATCGTCGAAGGTGTAGGCGGTGATGTTGCCTGTGTAAGAACCAACGTATAGTCTGCCATCAGGACCCCAAGTAGCGACAGTAGCCAAGCTAGGAGAAGCAGCATCCTTGCGATCAAACTTGACTTCTACATTGTCATTATCAACCACGTTAGCAGTTAGAGAAGGAGCATTGAGACCGTTGTAGCTACCATCCGCACTAGAGATCGTGTGACCAATGGTTGAGATGTGCTGACTTTCACCCGCATTGTCATCTACGGCATTGATGGTGACAGTCTGGGGAACACTCCAGTTTTGGGGAGTAAAGACAATGGTGTTTTGGTTAACAGTAGACTGACCGTCAGGCTGTAGGTTGACCGTGACATTAGCAGTAGGCTGAGTATTGAGCAAGAGCTGATAAGTATCGCTAGTGCCGTTTTCCGCAATTACGGTGTTGCCATTGCTTTCTTGGATCAGGAGCTGAGCGCCTTCAATGGGGGCAATTTCAATCCCCGCAATAGTGGCATTATCAATTACGGAAGTAAAGTCTAGGTCGATCGCTCCGTCTCTGGCAACTACCAAGTCAGACACTTGAACAATCTTGGCAGTGTTAGTCCCTTCGAGGAAGGCATTTTTAGTGCTTTGCCAAATATCATAATCATCAAGCACCTGCTCACCTTCAAGGGCGACATCGAATCTCCGCGCCCCAGCATTATTATGGTCTAGTTCAGCTAGGTGGAAGGTAACGCTGTAGTTACCATCTTCTACAGGGATACTATAGGCAAAATTATTGCCGCTGCGTTGGGACTGATAGATAAAGTCGCTGCCTGTATTGGCGATCGCATTATTAACAGTGCTAGCTTGACCACCGATAAATGCCGTGTCGGGCTGCCAAATTTTGTTGTTGGTGTCAATACCTTCGACATTAGCGCCAGCATTAATGCGAATTACGCCATCATCAACTGGTGTTGAAACATTAAGACTGAAGCTACCAACTTCTGCTGTTCCTGCCGCATTACCGCTAGTATCGGCAACTTCTCCAGCATTCAGGTTAACAGTGTAGTTACCAGAATCAGCAGCATCCCATGTCCCGCCAGGAGCATCGACATAGTAGATGGCGCTGCGAGGATTGCCGTCAGTGTCATTATTGACCCTGGTTAACTTAGCATCAAGGATTGTACCGTCAGGTGCAGTTACCGTAACATCTGCGTCGCCAATTGTGCTAACGTCAATGCCCACGTTATCAGTAAAGGTAACGGTGAAATTGGCAGGAGTCATGGTGTCAGGCTGCTTGGTCATCTCAAGCGTATTGAGAGTTGCCGTAGGTGCTGTTTGATCGACAAATTCTGTCGTCGGTACTAGCTCGAAGTAGTTGAGGTTAAAGTCACTAGACTTCATATTGAGGCGAATCTCTTGCGTTCCCGCAGCGAGATTGACATTACCGACAATTACATCGCCGTAGGTTTGCCAACCACCAGTGGAATTAAAGTTAGCAGTATAAGCCTGGTCTCCTGCTACGACTTCGATTGCCTGATTATCAGCGTTTGCGCCAACTCGTAGCACAATGTTGTATTCACCTGCTGCGGCAACGTCAACATCGTAGGTCAAGAACTCACCATCTTGAATCCAGCCAACATTAAAGCCGCCATCAACATCTCCTGCGACTTCAATATCTACTGCTTCAGTCGGACGATAGGCGCCGCCATTGTTGCGGTCAGGGTCAAAGTCAAAGTACTCAACACCGTTGGTACCAGCTTTATAGTCTTCTGCCTCAATGCGAATTATGTCACCAGTGACGGAGGAATCTGGAACGTTAATGGTTAACGAACCCAGTGTTGCGGCATCTAAAACATTGCCCTTAGTATCAGCAACTTGACCTTGTTTGATAAAGATGGTGTATTCTCCTGCATCTGCCTCTTCCCATGTACCGTTGGGAGCAGCGATCGCATAAGTCGCTGTGCGAGGTGTACCATTGCCAGCAGTATCAACTGAAACAAAAGTTGCCGAGAACCTAGTACCGTCAGGAGCAGTAACCCGAATGTCCTTATTGCCAATGGTAGCCACATCTACGGCACTATCATCGCTATAGGTAACAGTAAAGTTAGCCGCTGTTTGGCTGTTGAGCTGTTGGCTTAAGACGTTAGTGTCTAGATTAGCGATAGGTGCAGTTACGTCATCTACCACAACTGTATTTTGGGGTACTAGCTCAAAATAGTTGAGGTTTAACTTACTAGACATGAAGTCTAGGCGCAGTTCTTGAGCACCCGCCTCTAAAGTTACTCCTGAAACAACAACATCTTGATAGGTCTGCCAGCCACCAGTGAAGCCAAAGTTAGCCGTACTTGTTGTGCCGCCAACGACAACATTAATACTTTTAGTACTTGCTTCAGCAGTCGCGACTCTGAGTACGACATCGTAAGTTCCTGCTTCAGCGACATTAATGTCGTAGGTCAGAAATTCTTCTGCTCGAATCCAGCCGATATTAAATTCACCGTCTACATCTCCAGTAGTTTGAATATCTACAGGGTCATTGCGATAAGCGTTACCAAGGTTATCTTGGCTGGTATCGAAATAAGCAACACCGTTCGCACCCGCTTTATAATCTTCTGCCTCAATGCGAATTGTTTCTCCTGCCGTACCGAGATTGCCCGTATCAGGATTGCCTGTACCAGGATTAGCAGGTTCTTCATCATCACCGATGACATAAAGAGTTAGATTGCCTAATACTCCTGCCCCTGCGGAATTATTGTTCGTATCATTGACTTCTCCCGCTTTGAGGGAAATAGTGTAGTCTCCTGCTTCGGCACCATTCCAGCTACCGCCAGGAGCAGCGATCGCATAGGTAGCGGTGCGGGGTGTGCCATTGCCAGCC
>JBCBWB010000007.1:26083-51799 GCA_039817275.1 Cyanobacteria bacterium J06648_1
TCCTGCTTCGGCACCATTCCAGCTACCGCCAGGAGCAGCGATCGCATAGGTAGCGGTGCGGGGTGTGCCATTGCCAGCCGTATCAACGGCAACTAAACTGACCGCGGCTTCGCTTCCATCGGGAGCAATCACCAAGAGGTCATTAGCATCAATGGTGGCAGCGTTGACTGCTTGATCGTCGCTGTAGGTAATGCTAAATTCCAGGGGCGCAATACCCTGAGCATTCTTGGTATGAGCAGTTGTGTTCAACACTGCTGTCGGTGCGGTGAGATCAGTGTTTGCTCCAGGGTTAGTAGTCATGCCAGGGGTATATTCCAAAACCACAGGAGAAGTTACCGCACTATTGGCTCCCTGATATTTTGCCACGATGTAGTTCAAACCACCGCTACCGTCAACATTGCTATGAGTTAGAGTTACAGGAACATCAACCGTACCGTTTGCGCCCACAGTAGCCGTTAACTCATTTACAGCGATCGCTCGATTGGCTTCAAAAGGATCGATGTCATTACCACCGTTAGCTTCGGTGTACAAACCGCCTTCGAGAATTAAGACAGAAACCTCCGACCCAGGAGTCCCAGTAATCTTTATAGTTTGGTTGGCATCACCTACAGTAGCTGAACCGTCAAAGCCAATTGCTGCAATTTCTGGCGCAGCTTGAGGTGCGGCGGCTAAAGTTACTTCCGAAGCAACTTCGCTACCAGGACTGCGGTAAACCTGACCAGTTAATTCACTGTCATCAGCAAACTTAACGGTAATAGTCGCGCCCACTAGTTCTAAACCAGAAATGCTGCCAGAGTCACTAGGACCAGGATCTCCAGCACCTTTGATACTAGTCGGATCGACATCGACAGAGAATTTGAGAGTTTGACCAGGCCCGAAGCTGTCAAAATCAATTTTCATCACGTCGTAGCCACCATCACGCAGGCTGGAGAACGGTGCAGCCGCACTATTGTAAGGATAATTAGAGATAGCAACAGTGTTACCCGCGTCGCTAGCACTATCAAAGCTAAATCCCTTGGCGGTAGTATCGCCCGCATTACCCAACGGATCGAAAACCAAGTCCGGGAAAATAGCGCTGCTCAAGTCTAAGGTGATGCTGACAATATCTTGGGAGTTAGAATTATTGGTTAACTCAAAAGTACCTGCTGTAAAGGTGCTGCTGTATTGGAGATTGCCTAGAGTATCAATAGTAAACTTTGCTTCGTTCATAGTTATTAGGGAATTATTTAGTTAGAAGTTGGTGAAATAATGTTTTTATATATAAGAGAAAACTATGATGTTACAAAAAATAGACATAGCTTCTCTATAAAAGTGAATAATTCAAGTTGTTTAAATTAGCTGAAACCTTTGTTCGCTACCACCAGATCAAGCGATCGCAAATCAGCAGTTTCGTGATGAACTGGATCGGCAAGAAACAAACCCTTGCGTCTGAGATACTGCTCGATCAGAATATCCTCTACCTGTTCGCGAGAAGCATTTTTTTGTTCGATCAGAAGTTTGCCCAGGGGGTTGTTGGCATCTGCCTGAAGTAATAACAACTCCTGTAAATTATTTTCCTTCAAGATTTTTTTCTCCACTAAAAGTTGCCCGAATTTGACATTTTGGTTTTTGAGATAGAACTTTAGTTGAGATAAAGACAGAGAATTATTGCGGACTAAAATTTCTCCTAGCTTGAGATTAGGATTGAGCTGCTGTTGAATCAAAGCCTGGTCTAATTCTTCGACACTCAAAAGATTTTGTCTGATTAAGATATCGCCAATTTTAGCGGGGGAAAAATCCAGCCGATCAACATCTAGATCCATTGTCATGTCCATACCGTAGAAGAGGCTTTTGGCAACTCCTGGTGACATCAGCTGTTTGGCAGCCAGATATAAAAAGGGAGGTATGGTCGAACTATAACGATGCCATAAACGACGAGGCTCTTGAACTAGGCGATATAGCCACTCCATGCCCGCCTGCTGAATAATGTGCGGTGCGCGAGGAGTAAGTCCTGCATACATGGCAAAGACGGCGCCGACACCAATCATTACTCCTTCAATGGAACCTTGATATTGTGACATCCAGGCTTCTTGTTTGGGACAACCCAGACAGACAAAGACAATTCCTGCCCCACTGTTATTTACTTCCTCTACAAGAGCCTCGTCTCTGGTCGTGCGAACTTCCTCTACCGACATGAACGGAATAGACTTCATCCCCGCCACTCTAAGAATGGGATATTCTTCACTAATACGACGCTGCATCTTGTCTAAGATTTCAGGAGTCGAACCCAAGAAGTAGACAGAAATGCCCGCTTTTTCTGCTAGGTCGCAGAGATTTTCAAAAACATCCATGCCTGCAACCTGGTTTTGCTCCATGATTCCCAGACGACGCAGCATTAGAACCAAGGGTTTACCGTCAGGAGTAACCAAATCAGCCTTTTGCAATACATCCTTGTACCATGGGTTACGTCTAGCCTCTATGAGCATGTGAACATTAGCCAGACAAACCGCCTTACTTGCTCTAGTTTTTGCCCAACGTAAAATCAGCATCATTTGCTCATCAAAAGGAACGCAGGTAAGAGGAACATTAATTACTTCTTTCTTTGGAATCATGGTTTTGTAACTTGTTTTTATGCTGTTAATTTGAAGGCTTGAACTTAATTTGTTTGTGAACGTTATTGTTTTGTAAAAAGCTACTTGGCGAATACTAGTTGATCTAACTGATTAATATTTAAGATGTATATATGAATCTTGGGTTACAAATAAACTGCTGCCGTAGTAATGCGTAATATATACATGCTATTCATTGAGTTTATGTACGTCAACTTACGGATATCAAGTAAATCAATTCATTATAATAAGCCCCATTTTTGTAAAGATAGTATAAAAATAAATCCTATATTAGAATCTTTTGATTGATATCACAATGCCTTTAGTTGGAAATATATATAATGAGCCAAGGTTAGGTAAAATTGCATAGCTCAGGCGATTAACAATAGTAATAAAGCCATAATTGGTAAAAAAAGAGGCTAAAGTAAATACTAAAATTAATCTCTAAAATTTTTACTTATTGCTTGTCTTGACAAATTGGTAACGCATTTAGGTTTTTTGGGAAAATTTATTGTTTATGCTCACCAGTTATTGAACCTTACTCTCGGTAATATTACATAGCAAAAATATTTTTATTAGCAAGCACAATACCAAATTAAAAAATCTATGAATCATAATCTTGAAAATCAAAAATCTTACTATCTTCAAAACTCTTCTATAGGAGAAAATGTAGAAGGAGGTTTGGATCTTGGCGATGTAAAAGGCACAGTAATGAGGAAGTTACCCTTAATTATTAGTATTACTTTAGGAATGGCTTCTCTGGCTTTCTTTAAAACTCTGTTGATTCCACCTGTTTATGTAGCAAACGTAGAGCTATTACCAGAATCACTTAATGTTGAAACAAAGGTGACCTCGCAAGGCGATGGGGGAGAAGTTCGTGAAGATATTACCTCAGTAGAGTTAGATGATATCCAGCTAAAAAAACTCAAAAGTCCCGCTACCATCTCACGAGCAGTTGATTTGCTCAAGAGCGAATATCCTGAGATTGACTACAGAACTCTGACTCAAGATTTGAGCGTCAAGTTTATTCGAGATAGCCAAAACAAAAAGAATGTTTTGTCCGTCAGCTATGAGCATCCAGACAAGCAGCAGGTATCTGACGTCATGGAAGTGCTGACTCAAACCTTCTTAGACTACAGTGCAGACCAACGCGCCGAAGGTGTTGAAAGAGGAATAGCAGTTCTTGAAGAGCAGATTCCTAAAGTGTCCATTCGGGTCAGAAGATTGGAAAGTCAAATGCAAAATTTACGAGACCGATATGGCTTTATCGATCCTGACGTATCTCTCAGTCCTATTACCAGCCGCAAAAGTATTATGACTCAAGAGCAAGACAATGCGGCGAGTGAACTACAGCAAGTGCGTTCTAAACTCAGAAACTTAGATTGGGAGTTAAGTTTCCAGCCAACCTCTTCTCCAACCGCGATGGAGCTGGCAACTCCAAGATATCAGGGACTTTTGAATCAGCTTAGAGAAATAGATATTGAGATCGGTCGTAAATCAGCAATCTTTTCTGATAGAGCTGTAGAAATGCAGATTTTGCAGGAAGAGAGGCAGAGAATAATAGGTTTAACCAAACAGGCGACCCAAGCTATTCGCCAGAAACTCGTCAACGACATTAGAGCTCTAGAAACTCGTCAGCGAGTGGCACAAAGAGAGTCGTCAAAACTACAGTCAGAATTAAAAAATTGGTCCACAGTCGCCAGCAATTATAGTGAGCTAGAACAGCAGCTCAATACTGCTAGAGCTGACCTGAGTAGATATACCCAAAAGCGTGATGCTCTATTGATTGATGCTGCTAGGCAGGGTGCGCCTTGGGAACTTCTCGCCCCAGCAGGGGAGCCAATCAATAGCGATCTTAGCCCTAGTAATCGTTTGCTTTTAGGATCTAGTTTTGGTTTACTGTTCGGAATTGGTCTGGCTCTAATGCTAGATAAAAGTCAGAAGATTGTTTATACCTCCAGCAAAATTGAGGAAATAACTAGACTACCAGTTTTGGGTAACATTCCCCATACCCCCGACAGTAACAAGCGGGCTTTGCTAGGTCAAGATAGAAGTGCTGCTCTCAAGCAGCTACCACCTGCCGATAATCTTGACGACTTGTATCGTGATCCTGATGCACCTGGAGCATTAGCTTTGCCAGAAATGTTCTCTGCTTCGGTAGAAGCATTTCGTTCTTTTGCCGCTAATTTGGGTTTGCTCAACTTCAGCAGCGACTCGGAATTCATCAAGTTTGATACCAATTTGAGATCGATCGCCATTACCTCTGCCGTATCGGGAGAAGGAAAAACCACCGTGGCGCTCAACCTTGCTCGTGCAGCGGCATCGATGGGTAGGCGGGTACTCTTAGTTGATGCTGATGTTCGTAGTACGGTACGTCTGACGGAAAAATTGGGCTTTGACTCAGAAGAGATTGGTCTAAAAAATATTCTGAGCCAACAGTGTTCAAGTCTGGCACTCAAGCACGTCAGAAAATCTTCTACCGACGATAACCTCTATTTTCTGAGTTCTGGTTTTGATGAGCTGATGAACCGTCAGGAAAGTAGCCGTCTCTTAGCATCAGGGGAAATGCACCTGCTAATGGAAGAGCTAAAAGAAAACTTTGATCTCGTGATCTACGACATGTGTGCCGTAATCGGCTATGCCGATGTCAACCTTTTAGCAGCTAAGACTGATGGGGTAGTATTAGTGACAGGCTTAGGTAAGATAGATAAAAATGTTTTGGCTAAAGCGGTAGAGCAATTAAGAATGTGTGGTGCGCCTATTTTGGGGATAGCAGCCAATAACGTCACCAGAGTTTAGCTATTAATTAGTTTCAAGCTTTTATTTAGCTGTTTAATCGGATCAGAAATTCTTGTTCACCACAGTTCACCACATTGGTTTAATCGTGAGCAATGAATTTTATCCGATTTTTTAATTGCTGAATTATTTTTTGGCTTGAGACGAAGATCGCAATCCGAAAGCGATAGATCAACCAGCCTCGGAAAACTGACTCATCGATTCAATCAGACGATCAAAATAAGGTTCTAGTTCGTCATACTGTTCGGGAGCAAAATATCCCAGGCTGAATAATTTTAACTGTTCTAAGCCCAAAAGCATCGCCTTTAAAGGCACCTGTAGCTCGTGATATAGCTGTTCCATGTGGCTTAAACCAAGATCGCTTATATAATCGACTTTTTGTCCGCCGATGCCATAGCTGATACAGCGCAAAAAATGCCAAAAATCGCGCCAACAGGCTTCTGCACGAGCAGGAGGATACAAACCACCACCAGGCTCGGTAATGCCTGGGTTAGCATCTAAAACTACTGCCCTCGCATCGGCAATAATTTTGTCCGCGTTGTCTTGCAACACTTTTGCTTGGACTAACCCCGTTGATAAACTGGGCTTTATCTCTTGTAAACGGGAAATATCCGCTACCGTTAAATATCTACCCTCATCATCTGCTTGCTGAAATGTAGCGATCGCCGACTCAGGATAGTCCTGCCAATCCAAACTAACAATACGAGACTTGGCAATCAGTTCCTTTACTTTATCACTCAGCATTTTTTACCCTTCAGCTTCCGTATCCATTATATAGCGTTTCGCCATCTTAGTTCTGGGTAAAATCTCTGCCGCAAGATAGCGATGAACGGCAACAATATAAAGTAAGGTAAAATCGTAATGCAAATTTCAGCTTATGGACATCGAACAAATAAAAAATGCCCTGAATGATGAAGATCCTCAGCGCCGAATGAAAGGGATTCGGGAGTTAAGAAACTGTGAAGCTGACGTTGCGGCACCGCTACTATTAGAACACGTGAACGATCAAGAATTTTTGGTACGTTCTTTTGTGGCTATGGGTCTAGGACGCAAACAGAGCGATGAAGCTTTTCAGGCTTTGCTAACTATGACTAAGCTTGATACCGATCCTAATGTTCGGGCAGAAGCGGCAAACTCTCTCTCGTTTTATGGCGATGTTGCGGTGCCTCATCTGCGGGAAATCTACGAGTCGGACGATCATTGGCTAGTGCGCCGCAGTATTGTTGCGGCTTTAGTCGATCTCAAGAGTCCTCAAGAATTGCTAGAAATTTGTGAGATCGGTTTAGCAGGAGAAGATGAACCAGTCATGGAATCCTGTATCAGCGCCTTGGGCTTGTTGGCAGGCTCTCAGCAGGAAAGTTCTGCCTTAAATTTACTCCTCTGTTTTGTTGACGACCAATCTTGGCGAATTCGTCTTCAGGTAGCAAGATCTCTGGGCAGGTATCAAGATCCCCAAGCGATCGCTGCTCTGGCTCAGCTCAAAACAGACGGGGATCATCGGGTGGTTGGTGCAGTTTTGGAAAGCACGATTTAAAACATGTTTTGCTCACCTTTTCATAATCAAGATGTATAAACAAATGACTCTTTGATAAAATACTTAGAGAAACGTTAAAAAATATTACAAAACTCCTTAAATGAAATTATTGGTAGTTGGCGCAACTGGCACCTTGGGCAGACAGGTAGCTCGTCAGGCTTTGGATGAAGACCATGAGGTACGCTGTTTAGTGCGTAATCCCAACAAGGCAATTTTCCTTAAAGAATGGGGTGCAGAAATAATCAAAGGGGATCTTTGCGATCCCACGACTCTCGCTCCCGCTTTGGAGGGCATTGATGCCGTGATTGATGCCGCTACCGCTAGAGTTACTGACAATCTTCGAGCCAGGGATATAGATTGGGTTGGCAAGGTAAATCTGATTCAGGCAACCAAAGCTGCGGGAGTAAACCGCTACATCTTTTTCTCCGTACTTAATGCTGATAAGTATCCAGAAGTACCATTAATGGATATTAAACGCTGTACTGAACTATTCTTGGCAGAATCTGGTCTAGACTATACTGTTTTGCAACTTGCGGGATTTATGCAGGGGCTAATCGGTCAATATGCCATACCTATTTTGGAAGAGCAAATAGTCTGGGTCTCAGGAGAAAGTACTCCTATTGCCTACATGAATACTCAGGATATTGCTAAATTTGCCGTTCGCGCTCTATCTGTACCAGAAACAGAAAAGAAAACTTTTCCTGTCGTTGGGACAAAAGCTTGGGGTGCCTATGAGATCATGAACCTCTGCGAAAATCTGTCAGGGAAAAATACCCGTATCTCTCGCATCTCCCTAGCCGTATTGGGTATTTTGCGCCGTATTACTCGCTTCTGTGAATGGGGACAGAACACCGCAGATCGTCTTATGTTTGCAGAGGTATTAGCTAGTGGTCAACCTCAAGATGCTGACATGACCGAAGTTTACCAAACCTTTGGCTTGGATCCCAGTGAAACAACCACCCTGGAAGAATACATGCAGGAATACTTTAGCCGCATTATGAAAAAGCTGAAGGAAATTGATTATGAGAAAAACAAAGGTAAGAAGAAAAAAGGCACAATTCCTTACCGCAATCAGTTTTAATCTGTATCTACAAAGTTAAAGTGATGCAATAGCTCAAGCCGCATCTTTATTATAAATTTGTTGTTTCTAGTTTTCTCATCTATAAAATAGGGTAGTTTGCCAACTATAAGCTACTCTGTTTTTTGCTATTCATTCAATTTTTTATGTCAAGAAATCATGAGAATGCAGTTTAGAAAGCTAAGATAAATAGCTTTAAAAGCTCTCGCTCTATCTATCTCCTATTAGCAGAAAATCTTTGTACAGCAATTGTTTCTGAGAGTTATCAACGATATTTCTTTCTCGAAGGTAAATATTTTAATGATAATTTCAAAGCCTCTTGGGGAACTATATGTGTGTAAAACTACTTTTTGCAATATTGTGCTGTTATGTCGGGAAAAATAACTTATTTTAAAACTGATGATTTTGAGCAACGAGGAGAATTTAATCAGTTTCACTCGGAATGCAAATTAAACAATTTAGTGTTTAGAAAAGGCGATACCCTCAAGCATCATGACATTAAGCAGGTGTTAGATACCTGTAATAAATACAATAGCTTCGACATCAATACCTTAATTATTAAGGGAGAAGAAGACTTGACCATTTGGATCGAACAGAAATCCCAACGTCCCGTTCAATCTGAGGCTGCTGAAAACAAATCTACCGAGCGATCGCCTGCGTCGCAGCAGTCTATGCCAACGAAGGTTGTGACCAAAAGATATCGTGGTCAAGTATATGAAGAAACTGTCATTGATTGGGCAGCAGTGCAGCAAGTACCCTCGAAAGATAAAGCCCGTCGTAAATATAGAGGGAACTATATTGATTAGATCTCAACCAAGAACTCTCTGATTAGACTTCGACTGCTTTGATCACCCGCTGTTTGACTAGTTTTCTTCAACTACAACCTCTTCGGCTATGGTTGTTGCCACTTTATTGATCGTAATTTTTGCCTGTTCTTTGACGGCGGAAGATGTCTCCAAGGAGTTAGTCTGCTGGGAAAATCTGGCAGCAAGATTGTCTCTTTGATTGATTAGATAAATACTAACCAAGGTCAAACCAACTCCTACTGACTGAAGACCACTCAACACTTCAGACAAAATAATAGTACCGAACAGAAGGGCGAAGATAGGAGTGAGAAAGGTCAAGGCACTAAGACTGGTGAGATTACCCTTGGAAGCTAGATAAAAGAAAATACCATAGGCGATCGCACTGCCAAAAACCGTAGCATATCCCAACCCTAACCAGCCTTCTAAAGATATATTCTGCCACTGCTGTGATTCCTGTAAACAAGAGAGGGTAAATAGCGGCACACCACCGATAATCATATGCCACCCCGTCGCTACCACAGGATCGGCATGGCGACTGACAAAGGAAATCATGACTGTTCCTAGCGCCATCGACAGAGAAGCCAGCAGCATCAACCATTCTCCGTTATCAAATAATCCTAGCCAGTTGATATCTACTCCGCCCAAATTGCCCGCAACTAGACTATAAATCCAGCGATCAGGCAAACCAATTAGGCTGATACCCAAAACCCCAATTCCTAATCCTAGCCAGCCCCACAAACCGATAACTTCGCCAAATAGAAAACTAGACAGCAAAGCCACTGCCAAAGGTTGAGAGTCAATCATCACCGATCCCAAACCTGCTCCCGTTCTGACAATTCCAAGAGCCAAGAAACCTTGGAACATTGTCCCATCAACGACGGCAAAAGCCAAAATCCAGAGCCAAGCCTGCCACGTTTTAGGCTGAGGTAATTTTAAAATTACTGTTACTAACAGCACTAAAATACCCGCAGGTAATAAACGTACTCCCGCCATAAAAAATGGCGTTGTTTGGGGAATCACTCCTTTCATCGCTACCATCGCCGTACCCCAAAGGAAAAAAGGGGCAATCAACATCAACGCTTGGACAAATGAGGGAGTGGATTTAGAACTAAGCTGCATTAAATCTGGAAATGAGAGAATATCTGTATATGAGTTTACTCAATTCTCAGATATTTTGTAGTTTTGTTAAGCTGTATTCCCTCTCAGTCATCAAAAACATCTGTTTCACAGACTGTCAGGTTTTCTGGCTGAGGAACATGCTCTAGTTCGATGTGTATACCTTGGGCTTCTTCTTCCATTAAGTCTTCGATGTAACCAGCCTGGAGAGCTTTTGCTTCGAGTGGGCTGTCAAAAGGACCGAAATAATAAGTGCATTTAGGAACTTTGGTTGTGATTTTGAGCCAGTAAGGTAGCTTTTTTGGCTCTTTGATTCCCAGAGCGTTAAATAATTTTGTAACCAAAGACATAGTGTAATTAAGATTTTTTGTAAAATTTACAGCTATAAAAGGCTTCAACACAGGCGATGCAGCTAGCTTAAGCTGTCATCAAATTAGAGAAACAAGCAATTATATTTAGAAGACGACAGTGCTACAGCAGCCATTGTTGCTGTTGAGCATAAAAACATAGTTTTTTGATGTCTGGAAGCTGATACATAGCAATTGATTGAAGCTCAGACTAAAATTTTGTCTGAATATAAAGAATAATCGCTGTTGACTAACGGTCATGGCATCTGCGAAGCGAGATCCACTTTTGGTGGTGCGAAGCGCAGATCGTTGTAAGATGACTAAGGAAAGAGAAGCTCCAGCACATCCTTGCCAAATAGACTCTTTGGGCGAATGCCCAGCGCCGCATGTGTCAATCATTGCCAGGGCAGAAGGGTAGAGCCTTCTGTATCCTTTTTAGGAATGCACTGGGGGAGGAGACACCCTTTCCAGTTCATTATGAGACGACTGGAGACTTTTTTAAAGTTGCGTAGAAAGTAATCTGTGACTGTAATCATAAAATCTGACCATACAAAACAGACTTCGGTAATTTTGTGACTTGATGCCTATTTATAGCCAATGTTATAGGTTTTTTGATTTTACTTGCTTTATTTGTTTTTTGCATTTGTAAAACATATTTTTTTAAGACATTCTCAAAAAGCACAAATTTTTCTTGCATTTTGTACTAGTTTTTTCCCAGCACAACATATATTATTTTTTGAATAAAGTATTTTCTTACTACTAATTAC
Organism: Cyanobacteria bacterium J06648_1; assembly: GCA_039817275.1. Lineage (GTDB taxonomy): Bacteria > Cyanobacteriota > Cyanobacteriia > Cyanobacteriales > Xenococcaceae > Waterburya. The sequence continues at coordinate 37,116 of JBCBWB010000007.1, forward strand.
CTATAAAAAGTAGTTTCTATTGAGTAAAGATACTTGAAAATATTTATTTTGTCTATTCAAAAAGCAGAGTACATATTACTTTAGTTGAAGTTGCTGAAGCAAAAATTAGAATAAAATTAAATTTAGAGCTGAGATTTAAGTATGCTGGATGAGATATCAGTGTTGCAACAGACGACAGTTTATCAAAATAAACCGCCTAATTCTGCTCAAGTAGTTGATGCGCTACTCAAGCTAGAGAAAAAAGCCAAGCCAAAGGCGAATGATAATTGTTCTTTAGCGGATTTGGCTCAGACTTGGAACTTACGATTCATTACAGGGACTAGAAAAACCAGAAAAAAAGCGGGCGTTATTCTTGGTAGAGGCAAATATATTCCTCAACTAGTTAAGATTCAAATAGCCTATGAACCTCAGCAGCAAGAATCGAATAAAGGCACAGTAACAAACTCGGTTAAGCTTGGTTTAATTCAGCTATCTTTGACTGGACCGATTGAATTTATAGCCCAAAAAAGAATATTAGCATTTGATTTTACCTATCTTAAATTCTCGGTCGGAAAATTTATTCTGTATCAAGGACACATCAAAAACGGATTACAAAAAGAAGCAGAGTTTTGGCAACAAAAAATAAAAGATAGAGCTTTTTTTAAATACTTTTTAATTAAAGAAAATGTTATTGCCGCTAGAGGTCGAGGTGGTGGACTTGCCTTGTGGGTACGAGATTGATTATCTTTAGTAGAGCCAAAATGGCGATCGCTCTAACTAAAATATTGTCTTGGTCTTCAGCGATTATAGAGATTAAGACAAATATCGCGTCATTGAGAGCGATATGTTTTTTCGGCAGATAAATTCTGATCTATACCTAAGTATGTCGATCCCACAATAGGCAACAAAATTATTGGCGTTAACCACACCGACTAATTCAAAATTCCTTAGTTAAGATTCTCTAGGCGGATAATCTGGGCAATGAGTAGTGCAATATCATAGATTAGAGAGCATTTTCAAATCTATATTATTTCATTCTTAATGGCTAAAACCTTTTCTCCCGCAGCATCAGAAATCAGAGCAATCTTTGATCGCATTGCCCCTGTATATGATCGCCTTAATGACCGTTTGAGCTTTGGACAGCATCGAATCTGGAAGCTGATGGCAGTAAAATGGAGTGAGGCGAAACTGGGGGATCACGCTTTAGATGTCTGCTGTGGTAGCGGGGATCTGGCTCTACAGCTAGCCCAGCAGGTTGGAGAACAAGGAGCGGTGACTGGATTAGATTTTGCCTGTGAACAACTGGCGATCGCCAAACAAAGGCAGATGCTAAAATTTCCCAATGTACTAATGAACTGGCTAGAGGGGGATGCTTTGGCGTTACCATTCTCTGACAATCAGTTCGACTGCGCCACGATGGGCTATGGATTACGAAATGTAACAAACATTCCCTTGAGCCTTCAAGAATTATTACGAGTGCTAAAACCAGGGGCAAAAGCGTCAATCCTAGACTTTCACCGCCCTGATGCTAGCTATATGCAGCTATTTCAATCATGGTATTTAACCAATATTGTGGTGCCAACTGCCTCAGATATGGGTCTAAAAGAAGAGTATGCTTATATTAATCCCAGTGTGGAAAGATTTCCGACTGGTACAGAACAGATCAAGTTAGCTCAAGCAGCAGGATATAGCCAAGCTGTACATTACCCACTCATGGGAGGCATGATGGGGATATTGGTGTTAACCAAATAAAATAATAGCTACAATTAGTTTTTTGCTCACCCGATTTTTATTGTCGATTCAAGATACTGCTTTGGCACTAGCGAATCTCTGGATATTTTTTGTTCCCCCTATAGCTGGCAGCATCATTGGCTATTTCACCAACGATATAGCAATCAAGATGCTGTTTCGTCCCTACAAAGCTATCTATATTGGTAAGCGCAAGCTGCCTTTTACCCCAGGACTAATTCCTAGTAATCAAGCTCGTCTAGCGCAAAAAGTCTCAGATACGATTATGGGTTCGCTGCTGACTCCTGGAGAGCTGCAAAAGCTAGCCCAAAGGCTACTGGCAACCGAGCGTATTCAGGGAGCAATCTTGTGGCTATTAAAATTAGCTCTAGACCAGGTAAAATCTGATCGCGAACAAAAAACAGCAAAGATTCTCGGCAATATTTTACGGGATTTATTTAGTCAGTCGTTGCCTCGCTTGCTCAAAGTACTGGCGAGACGAGATGATTTCTTAGAAGCACAAATCAACCAGATTTTTGATCAGATTCTGCTCAATTTTCAGCTTAAGGATGCTCAGGCGAAGCAATTTTCCGACTGGTTACTCGGCTCTGTCTTGCCACCAGACACCCTCCGTCGCGCTATCATTGATTTTTTGAGCGATCGCAACATTCAAATTATTGATGAAGGCTTTCGTGAAAAGACCAGCGGGACTTATTGGGTAGTAGCAAATTTGTTTGGTTTGCGTAATAGTCTGCTTCGGTTGCGCTCTTTTTGTATTGACGAACCAGGCATTACCAATGCGCGTCTTGAAGAATTAAGTTTTTCCCTGCAAATTCGCGATCGCATCAAAAACTGGCTCAAAAATCTTTCTCTACAAAATTTGCCAGTCTCTACAGTTAGGCAGTTAAGAAAAACCGTGAGAGAGGCAGTGCGTAATTATGTGCGGGAAGAAGGCGGCAATGTAATTGCTGGCTTAGGCAAGTCCGTTGAATGGGAAAACCTTGCCGCACTGATCCTGAAGCGTCTCCAATCATCACCAACGGTTAATGATTCCCTAGAAGTAATCAGCCAAGAACTAGCTCTGGTATTAGAACGTTATCTAGAAGAAGACCTCGAAAAACTAGTGGCTCAGGCTATACCCATTCTTTCGATCGATCAGGTGATCATTGATCGCGTCTCGGCAACCACACCAGAAGAATTAGAAGAAGCCGTCCAGGGAATTGTCAAAAACGAACTTCAGGCAATCGTCAATTTAGGCGGTATCCTGGGCTTTATCGTCGGCTTATTGCAGACTGTGCTGTTGTTTTTCAATTGATTTTTAGTTTGATTTTCTCGCCATGGGATTAAAAGAATCTTGGCGATCGCTTTTTTTGACCATTGCCGATAGAAAATAAAGCCTTCAGGAATAATTGATTACGTCTAATGTGAATTAAATAAAAGACTTAGTGTCCTTTTCTGCCCTACAGAAGTTATCTCCAAATACAAGATCCATATTGGGGGAACTTTCCCCCAAACCCCAATCTCGCGCATTCCCTTGCGCCTTGCGGCGACGCGGGGTCGCTCGCCTGATGGGGACGTTACGACTTCCCCACATGCGAAGCGGTGTCCACGGGTGCGAATGCACCCAAGCGCGTAGCGCGCTTGCCCGAAGGGCTGTGGATACCCCTCCGTATAAGAGTCTTACTTATCGGCTTGTTGAGATTTGATATTTGAAACTATTTCTCGAATATCTTAGAAAAATCAAGTCTGCCAAAATTCAACTACATCGACAGATATCCTTACACCTTGAGAATGCTTTGGATTGCAAAAGTTTGTCTTGTCAAGCTAATTCACATCAGACGTATTGATTAGTACTTCTTACTTCTTATTCAATCTATCCTGCCAAAAACACTTCTAATTCATTAGGTGCTTTTACCTGGGACAAAATCAATTTTAACTGGCTACCCTCAAGTACTTCCTGCTCTAATAGAGTTTGAGTCGTTGATTCGAGCAAATCACGATTGAGTTCTAAAATCTTTTGCGCCATCTCGTAAGCCTGATTAATACTATGCTGGACGAGTCGATCTATCTGTGCCGTAATTTCTCCCCCAACATTACGTCGAGAAGTAGCATTACCCAAAAACTGTCCTTCTTCTTTGGCAAAGGCGACTGGACCGATGCTGCTCATGCCGTATTGGGCGATCGCTTTTTCCGCCAGTTCGGTGGCTTTCTGAATGTCATCACTTGCCCCAGTCGAAATCTTGTTCAAGACTACCAATTCTGCGGCTCTACCGCCCAAAAGAGTAGCAATTTTGCCCCGTAGCTCATCTTCGATCATCAGGAAACGGTCTGATTCAGGAGTTTGCAAAGTGTAGCCTAATGCACCCATACCCCTCGGCACGATAGATATTTTTGCGACCTTGCCGCCACCAGGCATCAAAGCCCCAACCAAAGCATGACCAACCTCATGATAAGCCACGGTCTGACGTTCTAGAGGCGTAAGAACGCGCGATCGCTTTTCTAGTCCCGCGACTATCCGTTCAAAAGCCTCATTAAAGTCTGCCATCAAGACCGCTTGACGATTGTTACGAGCTGCCAATAATGCCGCTTCGTTAATCAAGTTAGCTAGATCTGCGCCAGCAAACCCAGTTGTTTGGGCGGCTACTGCGACAAGGTCTACATCTTCTCCTAACATCACCTGACGAGCATGAACTTCAAGGATCGCAATTCTGCCAGTTTTATCGGGGCGATCGACTAATACCTGGCGATCGAATCTACCAGGGCGGCGCAGGGCAGGATCGAGGATTTCAGGACGGTTGGTAGCGGCAATGAGAATTACCCCTTCGTTGCCGTCAAACCCATCCATTTCTGTCAATAGCTGATTGAGAGTTTGTTCTCGTTCATCATTCCCACCGTTAGGATTATTGCCCCGTGATTTGCCGATCGCATCTAGCTCATCAATAAAGATAATGCAGGGTGCTTGACGTTTAGCTTGGTCGAATAAATCTCTGACTCTCGATGCACCAACACCTACATACAGTTCAACAAATTCCGAACCAGACATACTGAGAAAGGGAACCCCTGCCTCTCCTGCTACAGCTTTAGCCAGTAGGGTTTTACCTGTCCCTGGAGAACCCACTAACAATACGCCTTTAGGAATCTTCGCCCCAATTTTGCGGTATTTTTCTCCATTTTGGAGAAAATCCACCACTTCCTGTAATTCTTGTTTTGCTTCATCTACCCCTGCAACATCAGCAAAAGTAATGCCTGTCTTACCTTTTTGGTAGACCCTCGCATTGCTTTTACCTACCCTCATGCCGATTCCCATACCGCCATTTTCGGTGCTAAATTTTGCCAACCAAGCCAAAGCCCCTACCAATAGCCCAGAAGAAAGCAGCAAAGTAATCAAACCTGCCGCAGTATTCTCAGAGTTATCAGCTAGCAGCTCAAATTTAACGTTATGGGTGTTGAGTAGTTCAATTAAATCAGCTTGAGCCACAGCTTTTTGAGTACTGTAGCGTTGTCCACCAAATTCTTCCTTAAGACGATATTCAATTAGACGAGATTTAACCGTTACTTGGGCAACTTTATCAGCTTTAATATGACTAACAAAAATACTGTAGGCGGCTTGTGAAATGGATTGAGTTTTCATTCCAAAGGTAGTTATAACAATATCAAGAAGCTGAGGAAATGATGAATATTAACCTAGGTTCCTGCTAAAACAATCATAATAATGATTTATCCCCTTTTACTAGCAGAGATTTCTACACTACTTTTTTCGTATCTTCCTCATAGTTACTAATCAGCTATTCGGTTGTTACACCAATCAGCGATCGGTTTCCCGCTACTAAATAAGTTTTTCGGAAAATAAATACTGCTGATCAATCAAAGATTGAGAACTTATGTCTTCTCAAAATTATCCTAGATCAACTAAATCTATCTAAATATTAGAGATAATCTTATTGGCTGTTAAATGCTAAATGTTCAATGCTCAATATTAAATGCTAAATGTCAAGTCCAATCTTGCTTTTCCCCGTCAGCATTACGACGATATACCACTCCCTGGGCATGAATCGCACGAGTTTTAGTGTAGAGTTCATCTTCTGTCAGTTGCCAATTGTCAAGCGCCACCTGTAGATCTCGCTGGATGTCTCGCGCTCCCGGAAAGTCACGATAGCGGATGATCAGACGGGCTAATTCTACCAATTCGCGATCGCCTGGATTTGCTGAGACTGATAGTAATTGGTCAACCGTGAGGCGATCTTTTTGATTCTGAGGATGCTTCTGTTCGACATTGCCTTCAGACATAAGTCATGCGGGAAAAGTGTTTCTGATCAGTTTTTCTGAATTCTAAGAGTTGAGCCGCAGTTTCTACAGCAGTCGTCAGCAAACCAGGAAGACTAAAACTATTTACGGGGTTTACTGCTGGTCAATAATGGTAACGGTTGGCGAGTTGACCCTGGAGGAAGATAGTATCTAACGGGTTCGGTAGCGATCGCCTCTGTTTTTTTGCTTCCCTGCCGCCAGCGCATAATCACCCCTAGCAAGGCAATTAACAATCCAATCGATAGCAAACTGCTTCGTCCGCCAATTCCGCCAATTAAAGCGTCAGTTACTCCAAAGAGCAGAATAAAGCCAGAAACAGGTTCTTTACGATATACCGACCTGAAAAATCTTGCGAATAAAGGATTCACTATTTTTTGCTTATCTTCAACGAAACTATTATGTCTAATAAGTTATCTCATAAATCGACATGATTGTCAGTTCATTATAATCTTTCTCAGGTTTTGATTGCTGTGGTACTCTAGTTGCGGAATCTCGATTCTGTTGATGAATCCAGCAAGATAGCTAATCTCTCTCATAGCGTTGATTTGACCCAAATTGTTACAGTTATCCCCTCGAAACATATCCTCTTCGGCTAGGATCTTGGCTCAATTTCTAATTTGGTGGAGATTCTTTTCGGCTGCGGGTGCGACAGCTAATTCCTTAGAAATTCTGGCCCAACAGACCCAAAAACCTGTTGTTAATCCTCAAAATATACCAGGAACGATTGTAGTCAAGAGTTTTGAGATTATCGGCAATCGGGTCATCCCTGAAGGAGAAATTGAGCGCCTGCTAGAGCCTTATTTATTGCGTCCAGTTAGCTTTATCGAACTATTGGAAGTACAGCAGGCAATCACCCAGCTTTTTGTCGAACGGGGTTATTTGACCTCTGGTGCCTACATACCACCGCAAAAAATTCAAGATCGCACCGTAAGGGTGGAAATTATTGAAGGCAGTCTCGAAGGAATAAAAATCTATGGGCTGAAAAATTTACGGGCAGGATATGTTCGTGGCAGAATCGAAGCTGCTACCCAGCCTCCTTTGAATCGGCAAAAACTGCTTGATGCGCTTCAACTTTTGCAGCTAAATCCACTGATCGCTAACATTTCGGCGGAATTATCTCAGGGGATTAATCCAGGACAGAGTTTACTAGAAATAGAGGTTGAAGAGGCGAATAGCTTTGGTACGGAACTTAGCTTTAATAATTATCAGTCAGTCAGTGTTGGTTCTCAGGGTCGCATACTGGCAGTTGCCGACGATAATCTTTTCGGATTTGGCGATCGCCTTACCGCTACCTACATTAATACCCCCAGCAGCGATTCATTAGGCGACTTAAGCTACAGCATTCCTCTGAGTGTGAAGAATAATCAGCTTCAGCTTGCCTATAACTACAGCAATAGCACTATTGTGAGTGAGCCGTTTCAAGACCTAGAACTCTCTAGTATTAGCTCCTATGTGCAAGCTACATACCGCCAACCACTGTTAAAGACACCACAGCAAGAAATTACGCTGGGATTTGCCTTAAGCCACCAAGATACTCAGCTATTTTTGATGGGGCAGGGATTTCCCACCCTTGCTAGAGGTACTGATATTGAAGGGGTGACTAAAATCTCTGCCCTACGCTTTATCCAAGAATATAGCGATCGCAGTAGCAACCATGTGTTTGCTCTCAATTCCCAGTTCAGTGTAGGTGTAAATCTCTTTGATGCCACGATCAACAGTGATGATATACCCGATAGCCAGTTCCTTATTTGGCGCGGACAGGGGCAGTATATTCGCCAGCTCACCGCTAGCACCAATCTCTTTCTCAGGGGAAATATTCAGGTTGCCGATCGCCCTCTAGTTTCTCTAGAACAGTTTCGTGCGGGAGGAATTACCAGCGTTCGTGGCTACAGGAGAGATCGAACTCTGGGGGATAACGGTCTGTTTTTCTCTACCGAGCTGCGTAATACTATTTGGTCAAGCTCTCAGGGTAATTTAAGTCTATCGTTAAATCCCTTCGTTGACTTTAGTCACGTTTGGAACAATGATGATGTATCTCCAGAGGTTGATACCCTAACCTCGGTGGGGCTGGGAGTACAGCTATTATTAGGAGATACCTTAACCGCTAATTTTGACTGGGGAATTCCTCTAATTGAAGATACGGGTTTTCAGGAAGACTCTCTCCAGGATAGCGGTCTTTATTTCTCGATTAAGGTCAGACCTTTTTAAAAATGGCTTAAAATGAACAGAATTTGATTAGAGCGATAATTGAGCTAAGATTTTGAGACTTTACCTTATTTAAACTCTTAGCAATGAGTGGTCTCAAGCTAGTTTTGATTCTATACTGTGCTTTTCTGAGCGTCGCTTTAGTTGATTTAATTTCTGTGGTCATAGCTGCCAAAGTCTGCTTTGTCGGAGTTACCGAAGCAGGTTTATTCCGCTCGATTAAACTTATAATCTTAAATTTACAAGGAACACGGATTAAACTGGGATTGATTCCTTTTCCCAGTAGCTATATTCAATTTCAGGTAAAAGAGCCAGGTTTACCAGCGGAAACTAAAGTTTTTACCAGTCTGCCAGTTTCACTTAAGATTTTGATTACGTTGAGCGGAGTTATCGTCAACATAGCGATCGCTAGTTGCATTTTGGGTTTTCAACCAGCCATCAACTCTAGCTTGAGAGGAATGATCCAGTTACTGACAATTCTGGTAAACCGAGATTTGGGGTTTTACTATTTACAGCAGGGATTGATGTTGGAACAAATTAGCACGATGCAAGCCTGGGCATTGTTAACTACTAAAGTGGTTTCCCTCAATTTACTCCCTATTCCTGGTCTATATGGTGGATTTATCTTGATTACAGGCTGGAAATTATGCACAGGGAAAAGCATCCCACCTGACAAACTAGGGGAATTGACTCTGCTATCCCTCGTGATTATTTTGGCAATGTTTCTTTATACCTGGGGAGAAGTAATCTTGAGGCTTATTACTCGCAGCGCCTAAAATTGGACAAAAAATAAATCTAATAAATTTATATAAATCTACAGAACTATCTAAGGCTTATTTTTAATGCGCGTAAAATTGCAGGACGATATTCTATTAATCAACCGCGAAGACTTGCCAGAATATAAAAAAGGTGGCTCAGTCGTGCGCAACAGCTACTTTTGGGCATTGAAATCCATTGCCTGCTTTACCTCTCGAAGCAAAGATTGGGAATACGATCCAGAAGTTTGGATTGCTTTAGCTAGAATGCTCATCTCTTTTACCGAGTCGGGGTATTTGGGCGATCGCGAAACCTGCCTTGAGTTTCCCCCCGATACTCCTATTCCCCCAGAACTTCGCGCTATTTCTAGCTATTTCTAGCTATTTATAGCTATTTTCAATTTCTGCTGCTGACTAATCTTCCTGCCACAAAATTCCCAGTGCCATAGTCGCAAAACCGATCGCGGCAAAAGATTTGAGCAGTTTTTCTGGGAGAAACTGCGCCACCGCACCTCCCGCTAGCACCCCTAAAAAGCTGGCTAAGATCAAGGCAATAGTAGAGCCAATAAACACCGCACGAGGATTATTAGAGCTGCCTCCCAAGGCGATCGCCGCTAGCTGGCTCTTATCACCAATTTCCGCCAAAAAGACGGTGATAAAACTAATGCCGATCAATTGCCAGTCAATATCAATCATCAAAATAAATTCATCTTATTAATTTCTGTTCCGAAAATTTTTAATTTCTGAGTGGGCTATAGACTCAGTACGTCACTTACTAGCCAGGCGGTAATAAATAGCAAGAGAATTGCCACGGATAAATCTAATGTTTCGGGAGTAAGTTTTTTAGACAGCCAGTAACCAATCGAAACCCCAATTAGACTTGTGGCAATTAAAGCAAGCGCCGAACCAATAAACACTGTCCAGGGCGCTTGCGACTCGGCACTCATTAACAGGGTAACTAGCTGAGTTTTATCACCCATCTCCGCTAAAAAGATAGTGATGAAGGTAGAGCTAAAGACTAGCCAAAAATTGTTTTGCTGTTTGCCTGCCAACTTAGAAAGCTGCTCTGTAGCCACTTCTAGCGATGGGTCTTCATCTGAGGATAAACGATCTCCAGTTTTCATCGATCTATCTAACTCTCCCTAGATGCCAGGCTTAACAGCCTGACCAAATTAATAATTTATACCCTGCCATTGTCGCAAAATTCTGTCTCAATCTCCAACAACTCTGTGGATCTAGAAGGACACGATAAACTAAACCATAGAAATGCTCACTGCTTGTTAACTCCTATGTCTTTTTTCCGTTCTGATGAAAAGCTAGCCACAATTGCCAGCCAGATTCTAGAAACTGCAAGAGCTAAGTTTCCGACCTTGACCAGGGATAAGATTGCTCTTACCTGGATTGTGTATGAAGAACCTGTAATTGTAAATACAGGAGGAGCTTTATCTCCTGCGGAGTTTTGGAAATATGAGGTCAAGGGTTTTAGCTATCGGGGAGTCGAGCGAATTTATCCTGCCAGCATCGTTAAGCTATTTTACCTAGTAGCGATCCAGGAATGGCTCCAGGGAGGAATGGTGGCAGAATCTTTGGAGCTTAATCGCGCTATTCGCGATGCTATTGTTGAGTCGAGCAATGATGCCACAAGCTTATTAGTCGATGTTTTGACTGGTACAACTAGCGGTCCTGAGTTACCCGCCAATCCCTTTGAAACTTGGCAAAAGCAGCGCAATATTGTTAATCGTTACTTTGCTTCTTTGGGTTGGTCAGAATTAGAAAGCATTAATGTCAACCAAAAAACCTGGTGTGATGGGGCTTATGGTCGAGAAAGAGCATTCTTGGGCGAACTGATGGAAAATCGCAATATGCTGACTACTAACGCAGTTGCCAGACTACTTCATAGCATTATTGGTGGAGTGGCTGTCTCCGCCGAGCGATCGCAAAAAATGATGCAGTTCCTCCAGCGTAGTCTGGAGCCGACAGAATTTGTCGATTGTGGTGGTGAAAATCAAATTACAGGCTTTCTTGGCGAAGCGTTACCCCGTGATGCTCGGGTCTGGTCAAAAGCTGGCTGGATGAGTCGAGTTCGTCATGATGCTGCATACGTAGAGATACCGAATATCTCACCCTATTTGCTTACTGTCTTTACCGAAGGGAAGGATAATGCTCGGAATAAATCTATCTTGCCCTTTATCTCGCAGATGGTTGCTGAGGCGATGAGGAATATGGATTAGTTATTACTAGCTGCTACTCTGTAGAAGTGCGGGGCAGTTACATTTCTTAACTCTTTATATTTGCTTAAGGCTTCATACTGAAAATTATACACAGCAGAAACAGCGGCAAAGATATCCCTTTGTCGCTAAGATTTTGCCTATAAAGATTTGGACTGTACTAACTAGGTGATAGCGATCGCACCTAACTAATCAATATCAAGATTAGATGAAGGAAGTAAAGAAGTCGGTAAAAAACTCATGAAGTCTCAACCTTGGTTAACTATTGCAGGAATCGCTATTTGCAGCTTGTTGATTGATACGCCTCAATCTCTTGCTCACGTTAGACCAAGGCAGACCAAAGCTAATCCTAATATCGAGCAAATTTATGCCTACAACCTACCTTCAGAATTAGCTGTAGAGTTGCAAAAGCAGGAAAAGAATATTTCTTGTCGCGATTCAAACGTTAATTCTCAGCTAACTCACTTTCAAACCTGGATCAATCGCGGTGTCGCCCTACAGCAGCAGAAACAATATCGCCAATCACTCTTTTGTCTTGATCGAGCCTTAGCTTTTCAGTCAGAATCAGAACAGGCTTGGTATCGTCGCGGTATTGCCTTGAGCCACCTAAAACAGTATTCCCAAGCAGCTTTTGCCTATCAGCAGGCGATTAAAATCAATCCTTACGAACATACGTCTTGGTACAACCAGGGGAATGCCTACAAGCATCTTGGTAGGCACGAGCAGGCAATCACCGCATACCAACAGGCGGTCGCTCTCAAACCAGACTTTCACGTAGCATATTACCAGACTGGAAAAGTTTTAACCAAAATTGGTCAGTATGAACAGGCAATTGCCGCATATCAAGCAGCAGTAGATCTCAACCCTGACTATCTTCAAGGGTGGTATAGTCTGGGAGGTTTGCTACATCGAGCAAAGCGTTATAATGAGGCAATTGGGGTTTACCAGACAGCTTTAGAAGTTGTTCCTGAACAACATCAAGCCTGGTATAATCTGGGCAATATTTATCTACAGCAAAAAAAATATTTAAAAGCGATCGCTGCATATGAAGCGGCAACAGAGCTGAAGCCCGACTACGATTTAGCCTGGAACAACCATGGGGTAGCTCTCGAAGCTCTTAAACGAAATAACGCTGCCCTCAAGTCTTATACACGAGCCTTACAGGCTAATCCGCACTATACGAAAGCGATGACTAATCGCCGTCGGCTACTGCTGTTGGTCACTACAAACGGTAGCCCAATACAATACAGTACTTTAAGTTCTCAATAGTCAGCAAAAGAGCGAAATAATTGACAAATAAATTACAGGCTGTAGAGCCGATTGCCAATGTCAAAAAACAGGTATGGCGGTTGACAATTTCCTGAGATAAGATTAGCCATCTCACCCAACTGTCAATGTTGCCCAATGGTCGTGTAATTACAGCATGAATTAACCATTAAAGCAACTTGTTTTTCCGCGTTGAATTATCTTATTCATGGCTCTTTGATGAACAGTACTTTAAAATCCTCAACCTTAGTTCCCATCAACAAACAGTCTGTTAATAGTCTGCAACCGCCTAGCAGACAGACATCTCAACCATCTTTAGCCCTAATTAATTCCCCTGAGCGGCTAGAACGTCCCAATCAGCAGCAGAAAAAAGCGATCGCCCAAATTTATGTTGAGCAAGCCTGGATCTATTTCCAAGATCGTAACTGGCGTGATGCGATCGCTGCCTGTAAAAATGCTTTGCAGTTGAACTCGCAAAATACTGATGCCTACAAAATATTTGGCAATGTCTTGAAAATCAAAGGCAAAAAAGCCGAGGCTTTGGGAATATACGCTAAAGCATTAGAGATTGATCCTAATTCTGCCGCTATCTATGCTAATTTGGGTAGTTTTTATGCCGAACAGAAAAACTGGCAACAGGCTCTAGATTATTATCAACAGGCCGTTATTATCGATCCTCGTTTAGCTGGTGCCTATCGTAGTTTAGCTCGGATTTGGGAAGAATTGGGCGATACCCAGCAGGCTCTTGAATGTCTTTGCCAAGCAGTCAACCTCGAACCAGAGACTTTTCCTGCCGCAGAATACTTTAGTTTTGGCGACCGTCTTTACCAGCACGGGCAGCTTAAAGAAGCGAGTATTTTTTACATTCACGGCGTCGAACTAGATCCTCAGGCAGAAGCACCTTTAGCCAAACTGGTTAGAATATTAGAAGAGCTTGAAGATTGGCAGCAGGCGGTAATTTTTTACCATCGGCTGATGTCCCTCTCTAATGGTGAAACTCCCCAGCCGACTTCGGCAGCTAATCGACCGATTAAAGACCTGTTATCAAAGTCAAACAAGAAGACCAAACCCCAGAAAGCTGCTCCAGTTAAAGCGATCGCGCCCGCGGCAGCCAAAGCACCGAGCCAGCTATTGCCTAAGTCTGAGACTTCAGCGGGCAAAGTTTTTCGACCAGCAGCGGGACAGCCAAATTCGGCGATCTCCTGGAACAATTTGGGTAGCACCTACGCTCAGAAACAAAAGTGGCTCAAAGCAATTAGCTGTTATCAAGAGGCAGTAGATTTGGATCCCAATCTGACTAAGGCATATCGTAATTTAGCACGAGTTTACAACAAAGTCGGCAAAAAAGATCGGGCAATTCTCAGTTGGTATGAAGCTTTCAATCTAGAGCCAAATTTAGTTAAGCCACAGGAACATTTCGCCCTGGCGCAAAGACTTTTACAGCTAAGCCAGGTAGATAAAGCGATCGCCTGTTTACAGCATGCGCTTGAACTCCAACCAGATTTTGAATCAGCTCGTTCGGCTTTAACCAAGTTGCAAAAGCGTCAGGAAAAAACGAACGAAGTAAAAGCGGGTTAATAAAAATAGCAGGTAGAGCATTACTACTACCTGCTGAACCAATATTCTGGAGATATAATTCGGAAAATTTGGCAATGTATTTCGGCTTGAGCGATTGCCACGGCGGAAGGCTAGAGCCATGCCGTTTATTTATCAAGCTGAGAACGTAGTTCATCCAGTTCGGCATCAATGACCGAATCTTGAGGGCTGGAGGGTTCGGCGGCTTCTAGCTTAGGCGTTTCGGCGGAAGTACCTGAGAGCTGGGCTTTCATCGCCGCTAGTTCATCGTCCACGCCACTACCTGCTTCGAGAGCGGCAAACTGCTGTTCGATACCAGTTCCGCCCAGTTCCGCTGCGCTTTCCGATTCTGCCTCTAGTTGCATTACCTTATCTTCCATACGCTCAAATGCTGCCATTGAGCCACTAGTGCCAATATTGCTCATGGAATCCTGTAGCTGCTTATTCGCTTTAGCAGCATTGGCTCTAGCGCGAAGCATATCTTTTTTGGTCTTGGCTTCAGAAATTTTGCTTTCTAAGGCAATCAAGTTGCGCTTTAAGGTCGCTACCTGATTAGTCTGCTGATCCAATTGAGTTTTAAGACTGTTGGCAGTGTCGGCAAATGATTTTTTACGTACTAACGCCTCGCGAGCTAGGTTTTCAT
>JBCBWB010000080.1:0-23323 GCA_039817275.1 Cyanobacteria bacterium J06648_1
ATAACGTTAGTACTTATAGAACAGATGGTCGTCCTGGATGTGCCATGTATAGGGCAAACAAAGCGGCGATTAGAGCCATTACAGAAACTGCTGCGGTGGAATATGCGGCTTACAATATTCGCGTCAATGCGATCGCTCCTGGTATTTTGCAAAAAGCGACAAGACTAGCTTCAGGAATTGAAGAAAGTAGTCAAAGACCTCCAAGCGCTGTATTTGTGCCTATGAGGCGTGATGGTAAGTTTCAGGAAGTAGCCGATACCGTCGTCTGGTTATGCTCAGATCATGCCTCTTTTATTACGGGACACATATTACCCATAGATGGCGGTTTGAGGGCTTTAGCTACACAGTCTCTAGATTCTTAATCAAGACGGTAATTTAGCAGATATTGTCAAAGAAGACTGACTATCCAGCTTCTATCACGAACTGTATCTTGCTAAGACCAATTTATTAAAACCAGTTTATTTTATGGAGCATAGCGGATTTGAACCGCTGACATCTTGCATGCCATGCAAGCACTCTACCAACTGAGCTAATGCCCCCGACACTTGAACAATAATATCACAATAAAATCACTCTGTTTAATACAGGTAATTCAGCTCAGACGACCCAAGCAACTATTAATGATAAAGTAAACCACTAGCATTGCGGCGGCAGATGCGCCCACCAGCGTTCCTGCTAGCATCAGAGAGAACTCCTGCCGTTCCAAAGCCGACTGCATCAAGTGCAGCGACCATGCCACCAGGGCAACATCAAATATGAGAATTGGAATCAGCATACTTTACGTAATGTAAACATGTATCTATTTTAGTATACAAGTTTTTGTTTTTGATTGCCTATGTGCCTAACTTAAGCTTTACTAAAGATCTTCTATCTAAAGTTAGGTCATTCTGATCGCGACCTGGCGTTCATGTAGATAGGATTTAATTTCTGCCACGCTTAACTGACCAAAGTGAAGCAAAGATGCTAACAGTGCAGCCTCCGCTTGCCCCTCGTCTAAAGCCTCGTATATATGTTGGCAATTTCCCGCACCACCCGATGCAATCACGGGGATTTCGACCTGCTGGGCAATAGTCCGAGTTAGATCAAGGTCATACCCCGCCTGAGTTCCATCGGCATCCATGCTAGTAACTAAAAGTTCACCTGCGCCTCTTCTTGCCATTTCTTGCGCCCAGGCGATCGCATCTAAACCCGTATTTTTTCTACCTCCCCTCACGTAGACATCCCAACCAGGATTATTAATTTCGGTTCGTCTGCGGGCATCAATTGCCACTACAATACACTGCTTGCCAAAGCGATCGCTAGCGCGATTTATTAGTTCAGGTTCACGAACTGCCGCCGAATTGATGCTAACTTTGTCTGCTCCCGCTCGTAACAAAATTTTAATATTCTCTAAGGATTGAATTCCGCCACCAACCGTCAGAGGGATAAATACCTGTTCAGCAGTACGATAAACGACATCAACAATCGTACCCCGATCTTCGTGTGTAGCCGTAATGTCGAGAAATACTAATTCATCTGCGCCCGCATCGTTATAAACTTTGGCTAATTCGACAGGATCTCCGGCATCTTTAAGATCGACAAAATTAACTCCTTTCACTACTCGCCCCGCATTTACGTCAAGACAAGGTAAGATTCGTTTGGCTAGCATAATTCAGATAATAAGTTGAGCAAAATATCAATAAAGTCAATCTTAGAAGGGTGACAACTTTTGAACAGAAAAAAAGGATGAAACTAGCATCTAATGCTGGAATCACCCCTAATAGCATGTTAGTAATTAGGTAATAATGGTGTAAATATTACTAAAAACTAAGCCTTGCAATTTATAGTTCTTAATAGCGACTAGTTTGGCTATTGGGCTTATAAACAATGAAGCTAACAGTTTGACACTGCTTGATGTTATCAAAACCAACTACCCGAATATAGCAGTCAGAATATTCCGAACGGCACTCGCGTACTTCGTTCAATACATCTTGGGAAGTACGAGCATCAAATAAAGGCAGCTTCCACAAAGTCCAGTGGTGTAGCTGAGGAGTAGGGTCTTTCTCAAATTCAACACCAGGAATATAGCCTTGATCGATCATAAAGTCGATTTGCTTGGCAATTTGCTGATCAGTTAAAGGTGGTAAATAAGAAAGGGTTTCGTAGCGACGCTCTTTTGGTAATGTTTTCATGTTTTATTTTTCAGTATATGTGTTCTAATCAGGATTTTCAGTTTCCTTGTTTGCTTCCGAAGCGCTTGGATCAGCTGATTCGGGGGATGTTTGGGTAAGACGTTCCAAAAGATAGCGACGATGACCCAAATTGCTTTCTTCGATGCCAGCAGCAACGATCTCTGGCAAAAACTCAAGAGTTTTTTGGGCTATGTCGGCGCGAACGGTCATAATTCTCAAAGCTAATTCCTTACCTCTTGGTTCGGACATAATTTCTTGAAGATATAATTCCGCATCTCGCAACTTTCCACCAGACGAGTATTGTCTGAGCCAGATAGATTCTTGAGGGTTGGTTTCCGCTAGTTGAGCAATAACTAACTTTACTGCTTTAAAAGTCAAGTAGTTTTGGACAACTTCTGCTGTATTTCGCGCAATATCTTTTGGTTGCATGTGATTCAGATAGCTATTCTGGGATTTTAAAATTTGAATCTTTTAGTTCTCCATTTTTAATCCCAGATTTAACTACTTGCTGTTCACAAATAACTATTCTCTATATTTAGAGAGTATCTACTGCGTCAAACTCAAACTTGATTTCTTTCCAAAGTTCAAGAGCAGCCTGAAGTTCAGGAGACCACTTACCAGCAGCACGAAGTACATCGTTACCTTCACGAGCTAAGTTACGACCTTCATTACGAGCTTGAATACAGGCTTCAAGAGCGACACGGTTAGCAGTTGCACCAGGAGCGTTACCCCAGGGATGTCCTAATGTACCGCCACCAAACTGGAGACAGGAATCATCACCGAAGATTTCTACCAATGCAGGCATGTGCCAAACGTGGATACCACCAGAAGCAACAGGCATTACACCAGGAAGAGAAGCCCAATCTTGAGTGAAGAAGTTACCGCGTGAACGGTCTTCTTCTACATAGTCTTCACGCATCTGATCTACAAAACCAAGAGTAATATCTCTTTCACCCTCAAGTTTTCCAACTACCGTACCTGAGTGTAGGTGGTCACCACCAGATAGACGCAAGCATTTTGCTAGTACACGGAAGTGAATACCGTGATTTCTTTGACGGTCAATTACGGCGTGCATCGCGCGGTGAATGTGCAATAGGACTCCGTTGTCGCGACACCATCTAGCAAGAGTAGTGTTAGCGGTAAAACCACCCGTAATGAAGTCATGCATGACGATAGGAGTACCAATCTCCTTCGCAAATTCAGCACGTTTCATCATTTCTTCGCAGGTAGCAGCAGTCACGTTAAGATAGTGACCTTTGACTTCATTAGTTTCTGCCTGAGATTTTTCGATTGCTTCCTGGACGAATAAGAAGCGATCGCGCCAGCGCATGAAAGGCTGAGAGTTAATGTTTTCGTCATCTTTGGTGAAATCTAAACCACCACGCAAACATTCGTACACTGCACGACCATAGTTTTTCGCCGATAAACCTAGTTTAGGCTTAATGGTACAGCCCAATAAAGGACGACCGTACTTGTTTAGCAAATCTCTCTCGACAGTAATACCGTGAGGAGGTCCTTGGAAAGTTTTTAACAGAGCTACAGGGAAGCGAATGTCTTCTAAACGTAATGCCCGTAAAGCTTTGAAACCAAATACGTTACCAACCAAGGAAGTTAAAATATTTGTTACTGAACCTTCTTCAAACAGATCCATGGGGTAAGCAACAAAACAAAAATATTGATTGTCCTCACCAGGAACGGGTTCAACTTCGTAACAACGACCTTTGTAGCGATCGAGATCGGTTAAACCATCTGTCCATACAGTTGTCCAGGTTCCAGTTGATGATTCGGCGGCTACCGCAGCCGCACACTCCTCAGCAGGAACACCAGGTTGTGGTGTCATGCGGAAACAGGCTAAAAGGTCTGTATCCTTGGGTGTATAGTCTGGGGTGTAATAGGTCAGGCGATAGTCTTGTACACCAGCATTAAATCCAGCACCAGTTTTAGTTGCCATCGTTGGTCATTCCTCCATAAATAAAACGCTTAATTTTTACTTTCTCTCTAGAGCCACTCATTACGGCAGATTGAATAGCCGCATCATGCGAAGGTTTTTGCCTTAAGACTAGTATCTTGCCCCGATCCAGCTCCATGAACTTCATCAAATCTAGACCTCATCGGCTCGGGAGATTAACTACTTGGTGACTCTATATACCGTTAAAAAAATCAGTAGAAAGATGTTTCGCAGTCCCAAAAAAACCGTTGCTATGAATAGCAGAATAAGCTATTTCTCTTCAGTAATTTCTTATGTTAATAGAATATCATGAATGTTAATCATCGATCTGTATTTTTGACCGCATTTTGATTGGTTTATTTTTTATAATGCATAAAATAAACTAATCACTAGCTTTGAGAGAATTATAAGATTAAGAATTATTAATCTTTTCTTCATCTAGTTACTAATCAAGTATTTTGTAGGCTCAATAAACTGAGTTTAATAAGTATTATTGCTTATTCTTGGCTAGATAGCACCTCTCTTTAATTAGTGGCATTGTAGAACAATAGAGCCTAAGGGATTAATAGCCTGATGTTTTCTTTTCTAGCTAGAACGTCAATATATCAATATATTTAATTTTTGCTAGCTCAAATAGTTAGCTAAAGAATTATCAAAAAAATAAGCCAGTACAAATACTTGTGCGTACTGGCTTTTCAGCGTGGATAAATTGGAATTATTGCGATCGCCTGTTTGACTAATGCTTTAACTTTGCTGATTAGCAGAATCAGAGAGACGATTTTTATTATGAGGAAAGAGCGTAATCAACAGTTCATTAATATAAAGCTGACCGACTACAGGTTCTTTATTTTGACTAAGAGAAGATTGAGGGGGAACTTCTGCTTCAGTAACAGGAGAAGGACGAGAAACAGTATTGAAATTTGAAACGTTTGCTGGTTCGGAATTACCCCCATAGCTATAGGTATTGTTGGGCTGCCTGGGGCTAGTGCCGTTCATCTTCGATTTGCTTGCAGGTTCGGTATTCTTGTCTGGCTCTACCTTACGAGAACTATCGCCTAGAATTGAACCAGGTTCAATTACAGCCATAGCCTCAACATCTGCTTGAACAATAGTGCTGGAAGTGCCGATGCAGCAGTTACTCCCAATCTTACTTGCACCAATAATCAGCACCCCTGCTCCCAAGATTGCACCATTACCGATTTCAACAGAGCCTTGAGCCGCATTCACTATCGCTCCCATTCCAATACAAACATCTGCACCAATAACAATTTTGCGATTAGGAGCAGCCTGCAATATGGCTCCTGAAGCTAGAGACGCAGTAGGATGAATTTCTACATCACCGCTAACGCGAATATCTTTGTTAGGAGTTGGTTGTGGAGGTGGGAGGTAAATCATGGATCAAAATAAGTTTACTGCTGGACTCAAGAGCAGCTTTAGTTGTTCCTGAGTCCTTGTCTTGCATGCCACCTCTAATGCTGGCTATGGTCTTTGAATAATCGTTTCTGCTACTCTTCTTTTATTTTTCGGATCAATACCCAGTAACTTAACGTATTCACCAGAATGTTCTGCCAGACAAACTTCTAACGATGCCACAACGTCTAGCTCGTGACGACTATCAATCGGCGAACAGCTTTTCCAGGACTGACTCCGAAAACGTCGTTTATCAGCATGTTCTGTACCAATTTTAAATCCTGCTGCCAACAGAGAACGCACCTGCTGTACGGCTTCATTACTTAGTTGGGTATTGCTAAATTGATTATAGCTGGGAGGGCGATTTTGGCGAGAGGAATTACTGGTATAGTCAGATACAAAATAGCCTCTACCGTTACCATTTCCACTGCTGCCATTAGCTTTACCATTGCCATTGCCCGAATTATCTCCAGGTCTTTGAATAATCGTTTCTGCCACACGGCGTTTTGCCTGAGCATCAATACCCAGCATGCGCACATATTCACCTGAATGTTCGTCTAAGCAGGCTTCCAAAGCGGCAACTACATCAGACTCACGAGTACTTTCAATCGGCGAACAGGTTTTCCAAGATTGGCTTCTAAAGCGACGTTTGTCTGCATGTTCGGTTCCAATTCTGAATCCAGCCGCTAACAAAGAGCGAATCTGCTGAATAATTTTTGAGCCTAATTTGCCACCGCCACCGTTGCCGTTACTGTAGCTAGAGCTACCATTGCCACTGCTACTGCCATTACCTGTGTTCCAGTTTCTGCTAGCCTGAACGGGATTTTCTCCAGGACGTTGAACAATTATTTCTGCCATGCGACGTTTGGCATTATTATCGACACCAACGATACGAACATATTCGCTGGGATTTTCTGCCATCGCCTGTTCGATCGCGTTAAAGACTTTATTACTGCCACCGTTAACTTGTCCGACAGTCAGCCAGGACTTAGTTTTGAAGCGTCGCTTGCTAGCACGTTCGATACCAATAGCACAGCCTTGAGCTACTAGGCTGTTGATTTGATTGGCAACCTCACCATCAAGACCATTGTCCCCTTGAGCATGACCCGAGCGATTTCGACCACTGCGGTTATGACCACGATTATGATTGGCAACGTTACGTACAGTTCCCGTTCCTGGGGTGTCTTCTGGGCGTTGCACCACCATCTCTACAACTCTTCTTCTGGCTCTGGGGTCAACGCCGATCAACCGAACATACTCTCCTTGGTATTCCCGTAGTACAGATTCCAACTCAGCCATGATATGACTTTCACTACGGCTGTCGATTCGCTCTCCTGTGAGCCAAGACTTAGTTTTAAAGCGACGACGATTAGCATGTTCGGTACTGATAATGCAGCCTTGCGCTAGCAGAGATCGCACTTGGGTTTTTATATCTGAACTTAAACTCATATTACTTAGTGAATTTGTATAGTCACCCCGATCTTTGGTATCGGAATTTAAATTTGCTTCTGTTCTTGCTTCTGATGCTTTATTTCCTTGAGGATTAATACAAGTCTCATCTTCAGCACAGCGATAACCAGCCAAAAGAGCTTCGTTAATTTCAACAACATGATTCGCAAAAGAGCGATCGCTATCAATTACATCTGGTAGGCGCTCGGCCTGCTGTTGATTGACGATTACCGCTCCAGAGGGAACGTACTTACCAGGAGGAATCTCAACATCCTGAATCAGGGCGTGCATCATGATAATGCAGCCATTACCCACTTTGGCATTGAATACTGTAGAGCGAAAACCAACAAAGCACTCGTCCCCAATGTAGGCTGGTCCATGTATCAGCGCCATGTGGGTAATACAGGTATTCTTACCAATCCAGACAGAATATTGCCGATCATCATCACCAGCTACTCGACCCTGCTCCAGACCATGAATTACTACACCGTCTTGGATATTGCTACTCTCACCAATATGAAAAGGCGTTCCTTCATCAGCTCTAATCGAACTGCCTGGAGCCACAAATACGTTAGCGCCAATTCGGACATCCCCAATCAAGCGGGAAAAAGAATGCACATAGGCACTATCGTCAATTTTTGGTGTTGCCAGATTGTCTGACCACGGAGTCGGGGGAGCCGCTTTTGTGCGGACTGCCATTGCTTTTATTCCTCCTAAACTAACTTGACCATCGCTCTTTATCGATGTAACTGCTTTTGCCAATCGACTTTACAACAATCTTTCAGCTTCTTTTTTGCTGTAGAGAGCATTGCGCTCGACATTGACCGTATCAATGATGCCGACGATGGTAGCGTCTAGAGGTTTAGCTTCTTGTCCAGCCTCAATCCTAGCCGCACTACCACGGCTAACCAAAACCCATTCGCTTACACCAGCCCCAATTAAGTCTCCCGCAACTTCATACTGAGGTAGAAGTTGACCCGACTCATCTATGTACTGAACTAAAAGTAATTTAATTCCTCTCATGCTGGGGGCTTTGTGGGTACTAACTACCGTGCCGCGAACTTGGGCTATTTGCATACCATGTTGCCTAAACTATTGACCTAATTTTTTATCCAGGTAATTCTATGGTCTTCTCAAAGGACGAGGATTAACACTTTCTCTAAACTGCTCTACAGCTTCGGTGTAGCGAATTGGCAGAACATACTCAAGGTTTTCGTGAGGGCGAGCGATAATATGAGTTGACAGTACCTGACCACCATTAACTCTAGCAACGTTTTCGGTTCCAGCAGCTACGGAAGCCTGTACTTCTGATACATCACCACGGACAATGACGGTAACCCGACCCGTACCAATTTTTTCGTAACCAACCAAAGTTACGCGGGCTGCCTTAACCATGGCATCTGCTGCTTCTACTACTGCGGGGAAACCTAAGGTTTCAATCATTCCAACTGCGATCGACATAATTTTTACTCCTGAATTTTTTAGAAATGCTCCGCCGAAGCGGAACATAGTCATTTAACTGCTAAACTTACGATTAATTTAGTGGTGAATCTAGTTCGACCTGGTCTTAATAATTTATTAATAGGTGCGGAACTGTTCTACTTCTTCGGTGTAGCGAATCGGCAAGACATATTCGAGGTTTTCGTGAGGGCGGGCAATAATGTGGGTAGACAACACTTGACCACCATTGACTCTAGTCACATTTTCCGTACCCGCAGCAACGGATGCCTGCACTTCTGATACGTCGCCACGAACGATCACGGTAACGCGACCTGTACCAATTTTTTCATAACCAACCAAAGTTACACGGGCTGCCTTAACCATGGCATCTGCTGCTTCTACCACCGCAGGGAAACCCAAAGTTTCGATCATTCCAACTGCAATTGACATAATTTTTACTCCTTTACAGCTAGCTGTCTTGCTAGCAATTTTTTGCTAAATTTACTGGTGTTTAAGTATTGTGATTACTAATTCGAGTACGGATCGCTAGTAGGGGCGATAAGATTCTACTTCTTCGGTGTGGCGAATTGGTAGAACGTATTCTAGGTTTTTATGAGGACGAGCAATAATATGAGCGGATAAAACTTCAATGCTATT
Organism: Cyanobacteria bacterium J06648_1; assembly: GCA_039817275.1. GTDB lineage: Bacteria > Cyanobacteriota > Cyanobacteriia > Cyanobacteriales > Xenococcaceae > Waterburya. The sequence continues at coordinate 9,076 of JBCBWB010000080.1, forward strand.
AATCTTGATAGATTCAGTTTCCACAACCACAGAAGTCGATACCTCTGATACATTACCCCAAACCGTCGCTGAAACGCGACCACTATCAATTTTCTCGTAGGCTGCTGGCGAAGTCATCGCATCTAGTTCCGCTACAAAGCAATGGGACTCAATCTAGCCATTAGCTAGACCAAATCTGATACGTAGCCAAAACTGCTTATCCAAAAACCATTGGGAAGCAACAAAAAAGCTGGTGCTAATTTATTTACGTCTATATCAAGCATAAATAACCATGACTACTTTGACAATATAAAACATGATTATATTTTTTAATTCCATTGTTAATGAGAATTAATACCTGGTCTCAAAAAGCAGCATATTTTTTTTACAGCCCTTAGTCCATATTTTTAGTGCTGATGTTTTTTATAATTTATTCATACGTGTCTAGCCAAGCCAATTTTTAGATCTCAGTCGCCTCATTGAAGTCTTTTCTTTGGGGTCTATTCATTGACGGATAAACTAGGCGTATTATCCAAAAACAAAAGGGTCTGGCTAAGCTGATGGCAAATTAGGTCTGGTCTAATTATCTCATTTATTGCTTGTTTATAAAAGGGGAGGCGTCTCTTAACAGTGGAGATAGAGAGAAAAAGTAACGGTTTTATCTTAAATAATTTAGGAACATCTATGCTGGTAGAATAGAGCTTTGAGAAAAATAATAAATTTTCTTCTCCAACCTGAAAACAATCTGGTTTAGTTAGTTTTGGGTTGTATAAGTATGAGTCTTAGCGTAGCAAATTATTCAGGCAGTTTTAATGACTGACTTTTTATTAGAAAATTTTTGGTTAATACCTACCTACAGCTTAATAGGTGCATTGATTACACTTCCCTGGTCTCTGGGTATTGTGCGTCGAACTGGACCTCGACCTGCGGCTTATATCAACATCTTAATGACAACTGTCGGTTTTATCCACGGTTCGATCATTTTCAACCTGATTTGGAATAGAACAGCGCAGCAGTATGTGTTTCATTGGCTTCAGGTAGCAGACTTAGACCTGACATTGTCTTTCGAGTTATCTCCTATAAGCCTGGGAGCACTGGAATTGGTTACGGGTATTAGTTTACTCGTGCAAATATATGCTCTGGGATATATGGAGAAAGACTGGTCGCTAGCCAGATTCTTTGCCCTGATGGGATTTTTTGAGACTGCTTTGGCTGGTCTGGCTTTGAGCGACTCGCTGCTATTGAGTTATTGTTTGCTCGAAGCGCTAACTCTATCTACTTATTTGCTAGTGGGTTTTTGGTACGCTCAACCACTGGTAGTTACGGCTGCCAGAGATGCCTTTTTGACGAAAAGAGTTGGTGATATTGCTCTTTTAATGGCAATCGTCGCTCTGTCTAGCTATGGAGAGGGTCTGAACTTTTCCCAATTAGAAACTTGGGTTGAGGGGCATCAGCTTGAACCAGCGGTAGCAGCTCTACTCGGCTTAGCTTTGATTGCGGGCCCAGTGGGTAAATGCGCTCAATTCCCCCTCAATCTTTGGCTCGACGAAGCAATGGAGGGACCAAACCCAGCGGGAATCATGCGCAATTCTATTGTGGTGTCAGCGGGGGCTTATGTCTTAATTAAGCTAGAACCTGTAACTACCCTTTCGCCAGTTTCGGCTGATGCGCTGATTATTATCGGCGCAATTACCGCTGTCGGCACATCTTTAATGGCGATCGCCCAAATAGATATTAAACGAGCTTTATCCCATTCTACTAGCGCCTACATGGGTTTGGTGTTTATCGCTGTGGGTCTAAGGCAGGTAGACATTGCTTTTTTGCTGCTGTTTAGTCATGCGATCGCCAAAGGTTTATTATTTATGAGTGCGGGTTCGGTCATCTTGACGACGAATAATCAGAACGTGACGGAGATGGGTGGCTTATGGTCGAGAATGCCTGCCACCAGCTTATCTTTCTTGGTCGGGGCGGCAGGACTAATCGCCTTTTCTCCCCTGGGGATTTTCTGGACTTATGAGCGTTGGTTTGATGGCTCCTGGGACGTAGACTGGTGGCTGTTGTTCATTGTCATGTTTGTCAATGTTTTTTCCGCAATCAACCTGACTCGATTGTTTAGGGTCATCTTTCTTGGTTCGCCCCAGGTCAAGACTCGCCGTGCGCCAGAAGCCCCTTGGCAGATGTCAGTACCGATGGTGTCTCTGATCGTTGTGACGCTAATTACCGCCTTTGCTCCAGCACAGTGGCCTCTATGGTTAAGTCCCAATAAGCCTTTATCTTTAGAGCAGCCAGAGTTAGTAGTACAATATGCCGTTCCTCTACTGATTGCCTCTGGGGCTTTGGGTTGTGTCATCGGCTTTACGATTAAAGTACGTAAGGCTTGGGCGAGGTCAAGCAATCTAACGCTACGTTTTTTCCAGGATCTATTAGCCTATGACTTCTATGTCGAAAAACTATACGAAGTTACCGTCATTGCCGCAGTAGCTAACCTCGCAAAATTTACTTCCTGGGTAGACCGCTATGTAGTTGACGGGGCAGTTAATCTGGTCAGTCTGGCGACAATTTTTGGCAGCAATGCTCTTAAGTACAACACGACAGGACAGTCGCAGTTCTATATCGCCACCATAGTTATTGCTGTAGGCTTGCTTCTATGGTCGATGGTTAATGGTCAATGGTCAATAGTGACACATTATTGGTCATCAGTAATGTAGGTAAAAGCATTGCGCCTATAGTGCCTATTCGGCAAAATCATCGTTTTCAAATTGATTTTATTAAATTCTTGTAGATAGCATTATGCTCAGTGCCTTAGTCCTCATACCTTGTTTGAGCGCCGCCATTATTGGCTTATTGCCATCAAAGGGTAACAGTCATCGTCAGATAGCAATTGTTACGGCGATGATCGTGTTCATCTTCAATTTGATCTTGGCTTTTCAGTTCGATTTTCAACAGGAAAGTTTTCAGTTTGTAGAAGACATTGCTTGGATTGAGTGGATTGGCTTAAATTATCATTTGGGTATTGACGGTCTTTCTTTTCCTCTCGTGCTGCTCAACAGCGTCTTGACCCTGATTGCCATCTTTAGCACCAGCCCCACTATTCAACGTCCTAAGCTTTATTATGCAATGCTGCTGCTGCTGAGTGGTGGGGCGGCAGGTGCGTTTTTGGCTCAAGATTTGCTGCTGTTTTTCCTTTTTTATGAACTAGAGATCGTGCCTCTTTATTTCCTGATTGCGATTTGGGGTGGTGCAAAACGAGGTTATGCCGCGATGAAGTTCTTGCTCTATACCGCCCTTTCGGGAATTTTGGTATTGGCTTCTTTCCTCGGACTAGTCTGGCTCACCGAAGCTAGCAACTTTGACTATCTGCCCTTGCGATCGCACAATTTACCTTTAGCCACCCAGCTCTTGCTTCTGGCGCCCCTGTTAGTAGGCATCTTTATTAAAATTCCGATTTTTCCCTTTCATACCTGGCTGCCCGATGCTCACGTTCAGGCATCTACCCCCATTTCTGTCCTATTGGCGGGGGTTCTGCTTAAGTTGGGCACCTATGCTCTGTTGCGTTTTGCCGTCGGCTTATTCCTCGAAGGTTGGGTTTATCTCGCTCCCTGGCTGGCGATTCTTGCCGCCATTAGCGCTCTATATGGTGCCGCCTGTGCGATCGCGCAAAAAGACATGAAAAAGGTAGTAGCATATTCTTCTGTTTCCCACATGGCATATATTCTGTTGGCAGCTAGCGCTACAACCAGGTTGAGTATGAGTGCGGCAGTATTTCAAATGGTCAGTCATGGTCTAATTTCGGCTTTTCTGTTTTTGCTCGTCGGGATGGTTTATCAAAAGACAGGTTCGCGAGATGTTGATGTCCTAAGAGGTTTGCTCAATCCAGAAAAAGGTTTGCCCGTTACTGGCGGAATGATGATTTTAGGGGTGATGGCTAGTTCGGGTTTGCCAGGCATGGTCGGCTTCATTTCTGAATTTCTCGTATTTCGTGGTAGCTTCCCTATTTTTCCCATTCCTACCCTGCTTTGCTTAGTTGCCACAGGTCTGACGGCCGTATATTTTCTGCTGGTAATCAACAAAGTATTTTTTGGTCGTTTAACAGAAGGGCTAACAACCATTCCTCCTGTAGCCTGGACAGAACATGCCCCTGCCTTTGTGCTGCTGCTGCTCATTATCGCTTTTGGTATCAAGCCAGACTGGGTAACGCACTGGAGCGAAGTTCAGGCGATCGCTTTACTAACAGGCATCTAATAGTCAATTAGATTTAGCTAACTCCAATTCCAACCGATTTCAAATTCAACTCTGTTTTAATCGATAACCATGGCTCGTACTTTGACAAAAAGCTCTAAATCCTTTCTGATCGATGAATATATCGCTAGGTTAGAACAGGGATCGGCTTTGCTTGATGACTCACCACAGAATTTAGTAGAAGTAGTAGGAATATTAAAGAGCTATGGCGTAGTTTTAGATGCCTACTCGATTAATCTCAACTACACTGCCGACACTCAATTTCTTAAGCTGTTTCCCTTTTTCAAATACTTTAACGGCAAGGTTAATGCCGATACAGTAGCTAAGTTTATTGTTCATGATCGCATCAACTATGAATATGCTGAATACTGCATGAAATCCATGTTTTGGCATGGTGGCGGCGGGGTTGATGCTTATTTGGATACTCCAGAGTTTACTGCCGAGGTCAACCGTCTAGCGAAGGCATATTACCGATATAATCCCTTGATGCTGGCTCTGCATAAACTATTTCCTGACTTTATACCAGAGCAGATGCGCCAAATGGCATATTACAGTGCTTTAGGTCAGTTTTGGCGCGTTATGAGCGATATTTTTCTTGATTTATCCGACAGCTATGATCGAGGCGAAATCAAGTCTATCCCTGATGTGGTGCAGTTCGTGCTGGACGGTTTGGTTGCTGATGCTGCTCGCCCCATTACCTACACCGTCAAGGTGCGAGGCGAAGAATTCCAGATTATGCCCAAATCAGCAGGACTAACCTTTCTCATGGACACGGGTGTTCCCTATGTAGAGGCAATCTTTTTTCGCGGTACTCCCTTTACAGGTACAGTTTCTTACAATGCCCAGGCATATGAAATTCCTTATGACCCCAGCATGTTTAACTATGGAGCGCTGTATGCGGATCCTTTGCCTATCGGTGGTGCGGGCATACCCCCAACATTGTTAATGCAAGATATGCGCCACTTTTTGCCTGACTATTTAAGTGAGCTATATCAGGTCAAAAGCATACGTGGGTCTGGCGATCTTCGAGTCCAGATTTGTCAAAGCTTCCAAAAATCGATGTTTTGCGTCACTACCGCTGCGGTCAAGGGACTAGCACCCCATCCTCTCGACACCGAAGATCCTGAGCAAAAAGAAGCTAATCATAAATATCTCAAAGGATGGCTCAATCGGATTTTAGAGTCACAGTTACTGCTAGTTAACAGCAAAACCACAGAGCAATGAACCATAATCAATCTATAAAGAATAAGTAGCTCGAAAATATTCTTAAAGATATTGGCGATCGCCTGAACTTTGGATGCTCCAGTAGCTGCCCAAGGAAATTTTTGCCCACTTGCCCCCAAATCCTCCGAGCCAACTTTAGGGACTGTTGTTAGACAAACCTGTCACGAGAATGAGATAATTTGTAGCGGACTGATTGTTAAGGAAGTATTAAGGTAAAAAGAGTATTTTCCGAAATTAGCAGTTTTGCTCGTTAGAAAAACAAAATTTAATCGATGACAAAAACAGCGTGGGTATTCCCAGGACAAGGTTCTCAGACCGTAGGGATGGGTATAGATTTACAAAATCTTCCTACTGTACGGACAAAATTTGCTCTGGCAGAAAAAATATTGGGTTGGTCTGTCTTAGATATATGCCAGGGAGATGAAACCACCCTAGCTTCTACTCTATATACTCAGCCCTGTTTATATGTTGTCGAATCTATTCTCATCGATCTGCTGAAAGAAAAAGTCGGTTCGCCACAGCTAGTTGCGGGTCACAGTTTGGGAGAATACGTTGCACTTTATGCTGCCGAGGTCTTCGATTTTACCTCGGGATTAAGATTGGTTAAGAAAAGAGCTGAGCTAATGGATCGTGCCGACGGCGGTAAAATGGCAGCATTGATGAAGTTTGATAGCGAACAGTTGAGCAAGGCCCTAAAGCTGGCTGAAGATGTGGTTTTAGCCAATGATAATAGTGCAGGGCAGGTAGTCATATCAGGCACTCCTGAAGGAGTAGCAGCAGTTTTAGAACAGGTGAAAGCCAAACGTAAAATTGAGCTTAATGTATCTGGTGCTTTTCACTCTCCGTTGATGCAGGATGCAGCCAAACAGTTTCTCACGGTACTGGAGTCAGTCGATTTTGCCGAAGCTAAAATTCCTGTTATCTCCAATGTCGATCCTAATCCGACAACCGATAGTCAAGTTCTCAAAAATAGGCTAGCGCAGCAGATGACCAGTTCTGTTCGCTGGCGAGAAACAATGCTGCAATTTACTCAATTAGGGGTAGAAGAAATTATTGAAGTGGGGCCAGGAAAAGTTCTCTGCGGCTTGCTCAAAAGAACCTGTAAGGAAATTAAATTAGAGGCAATTGGCACAGCCGAACAGCTTGAAGCAAAAACACCAGCCTTAGCATCATAGCCAGAGTCAGAGTTTAACCACAGCTTGATTAGGCGAGAGCAAAACTCTGCATATTGCAGCAAGTTTAGTTGCTAGATCAAACCACTCCCTGTATCCTCTTATCTACCCAGCGTTTAGCATTTCTGATTGCCAGCTTAGTAGTAATAGCACAGGGAACAGCGATCGCAGTACCAAGACTATAATCTGCCCAAGCAGTATAAATGCTTTGTCCCTGCCACTCATCACGAGAGATCGTAATTTCAAAATCTCGGTACATAAAAGCGAGAATGACTTTGGGGTAATCTGGGTCTATCATAGATGAGGTTTATTGTAGACTGGCTTCGTTTGTAATTTGTGATCTCGTAGCTATAGGCTATGAAGCAATTCAAACTATCTTGAATAGTAGCAGTTATAAACTGCTGGAATTATAGAATTTTGCAGTAAGTCTTCGACCCTCCTATCACCCTCAAATTTGGAGTTTTAAGCTTTTTTGGCGGATAATTTGTCATTTAAGATTGCGTTCGATCGCATCGGCTACGCGACAGACATCGTACATTTGCGCCACATCATGAACCCGCAGAATATCTGCACCTCTAGCGATCGCACTGTAACAAGCAGCAGCAGTACCCCAAATACGTTTTTTTGGATCCTCCTGCTGTAAGATCGGGCGCATAAAGCTTTTACGAGATACCCCGACTAACATTGGTAATTCTAGACTCTGTAGCTCACTAAGACGCTGGAGTAATTCTAAACTTTGTTCTGCCTGCTTTGCAAAGCCAATACCAGGATCGATAATGATTTTAGAGCGATCAATACCACAGGAGATCGCTTTATCTACCTGAGTCGTCAAAAACTCTTTTACTTCAGCTACCACATCCTGATAGTCCGTTAGAGACTGCATCGTTTGGGGATTACCTCGTATGTGCATCAAAATAATCGGTACGTCCAACTTGGCTACCGTGGGCAACATTGCCTGATCAAAAGTCCCTCCAGAGATATCGTTGACCAAATTCGCACCTGCGGAGATCGCTTGTTCTGCGACTACGGCTTTAGTGGTATCAATGGAAATGGGAATAGGACTTTCTTGACGTAGTCGTTCAATTACAGGAATAACCCGCTGTAACTCCAATTCTGTACTTACTGCTTCGGCTTGAGGGCGAGTCGATTCGCCACCAATATCGATAATATCGACTCCATGAGCGATCATCTCTTGCGCTTGTGCAGTTGCCGACTCAAGATCAGCAAATTCGCCACCATCACTAAAACTATCGGGGGTAACATTCAAAATACCCATCAAATATGTTTTTTTTCCCCACTTGAAAAGATCGCCCTGTAAGGATTGGCGATCGCGATTTTTTAGCACCATGATAGTTTAGCTGGAAGGAACTGAGTATATACCAGCACTATCATAATATTTCGTGAGTAAAACGGTTTTTAATCTGCACTTCATTTCCCAATAGATTTTAAAATAGGTTTTCTTGGCGATCGTCTTCAAAGCAGATCTACTTAAAGCCTAAAAACTAAAAAATAGTTTGAGGTTTGTACAGTGTACTTGGCAGTTAATACATTTGGCAGTTGGCGAGGCGTTAGCCGAATCGTAATTTAAGCTGCAAATTCTTTAGGGATTATCTAAATCGGTGCGGTCGTAAAGCTCATTTAAACCAATTTCAAACACAAAAGACTCAAAGCTTATCTTCGAATCTTTTCCTGTATATTCCGATAGTACCCACCGATCTTCGTCGTTTTTGCTGAATTTCTCTACCTGCATTGCTGTTTGGCTAATTAATAAATACTCTTTAAAGCTAGGAATAGTGCGATACATTCTGAACTTATCTCCTCTGTCATATTTTTCTGTAGAGTCGGAGAGTATTTCGGCGATCGCAATAGGATTTGTAATAGTATCTTGCCGATTGTCGGCAAATACTAATGGTGTCTCGACTACCATGACATCAGGATAAGTATAGATAGAGCGATCGGGGATTGATAAACGTAAATCGCTCATAAAAACATCGTACATTGTTTTCCTCAGTGCAAAATTGAGCGCACTACTCAAGTTCAAGGAAATTTTGTTGTGATTTGGTTTACCGCCTGCCATTGGTATTATTTGACCGTCAAAATATTCACTTCTATATTCAGCAGCAGTTTCTAGTTCTAAATATTCTTCTGGAGAATAATAGGTTTTGGTCGGAACTTGCATGGTCTTAGTGGTGAAAGATAGCCTTATTATAGACAGGTTGCAAAGTAAAATTTACTTCCTGCCGCTGAAGCCAAATTTACGGTGTCTACCCCTGGTGTAACTGGTCAAGACTTAAAGCTTGATCTTAATCCCATCATCAACGAGAAGACTATCATCGGTAAGGTTTTCCTTTCTGATCTACAAACTTAGTCAGGGGATTCTACAATAAACATAGGAAGATGATAAAAATATATCTCTTACATCTTGACAGTTTCAAACCACGGCTATAGATAAATTATGGATTTAATCGCGCTTGAAAGTTTATTAGACAATACTTCCTTTGCCGTATTGCTAGTGACGATGTTGATTTACTGGAGCGGAGCCGCTTTTCCTAATCTGACTCTGCTACCTACTTTGGGAACAACAGGAATGGCGATCGCTAATCTCTGTATGGCGACTTTGCTTGGCTCCCGCTGGATTGAAGCGGGCTATTTTCCCCTTAGCAATTTATATGAATCCTTATTCTTTTTAGCCTGGGGCGTAACTGCAATTCACTTTGTTGCCGAAAGAATGAGCCGTAGCCGTTTGGTGGGAGTCGTTACCAGTCCCGTAGCAATGGGAATTACTGCCTTTGCGGCCCTGAGCCTACCAGTAGAAATGCAGGCTTCTGCGCCCTTAGTACCAGCGCTCAAATCTAACTGGCTAATGATGCACGTCAGCGTTATGATGCTCAGTTATTCAACTTTAATGGTCGGTAGTGCGATCGCAATTGGCTTTCTAATCGTTACTCGCGGTCAAAAAATTGAGCTTAAAGGTAGTTCAGTTGGTACTGGTAGTTTTCGCGATCGCGTCAAACAGAAAACGACTCAAGCTCCTCTAGCCCAACAGGCTTATGCTAGCACCAGCAATACCGCAGTACTAGATTTACCCCAAACGGAAACCGTAACTCTGTCTCCAGAGCGTTTGAGTCTAGCCGATACTCTAGATAACATCAGCTACCGTGTCATTGGTCTTGGTTTTCCGCTTCTGACCATTGGCATTATTGCAGGGGGAGTCTGGGCAAATGAAGCCTGGGGTTCATACTGGAGTTGGGATCCCAAAGAAACTTGGGCATTTATTACCTGGCTAGTATTTGCTGCCTACCTTCATGCTCGAATTACTCGTGGCTGGCAGGGAAGAAAACCCGCAATTTTGGCTGCTGTCGGTTTTGTCGTTGTTTGGGTCTGTTACTTGGGAGTCAATCTACTGGGACAAGGACTACATTCTTATGGTTGGTTTCTCTAAAATTGTTTTGAAACCTAATTATTAAATTATTATTGACACTAACTTAGCTTGATTGGAAATACTTGGGGACACCGTGAATTTGTGTCCCTGTTTTATTGACTTGGATTGGAGACGACTCAGTTAAAAATACCGCTGCGATAAACATTGCTAGAGGCTGCAATCTCTGCTCCAGTGACTGATCTAAGCTTATGGAAAAACTCTGTCCCGACATCTCCTGCGGCGACATTATTACCATACAAGTTCAGTTGAGGCTTCACCAGGCTGGGTCGAGCAAGCTGAAACCAAGTTTTAATTTTGGATTCGTGTTGAATTAAAGTATTTAAACTTAGCTCATCGCGACCTAAATAAAGGCAGCCAGGGGCACCTAAACAAACTAGAGCCACTGCTTGGCAGGCACTAGAATTTAAAGTGTGGGTGATAGCGTTAATACCATCTGCTAACAAACCTAAAACAAATACTCTTGCTTCTGGAGTTGCTTGTTGAACAAGATAGTCACATCTACTCACACGAGAATCAATAAAAATGATCGCTTTGCTGGCTAGATAATCTGAGGACTTAATGTGCTCGGAAAACTGACGAGATAAAGAATTCATGATACTTTGTGTATGTTTTTTTATTAATATTGATGAAAAAATCTATGTAGACTATTGAATGTAATAGTCATTAATTTAATTAAGTAATTATTAAGTAACTGCTTGAAATATTTTTATTGGTAAAAATAATATATACCAGCATCAAAGGCAGATTTATTGGCGCTTGAGTCTTCTTGATAGAAGTAGAATTCACGCCAAACCTTTTAAAAAGAAGATTACACTTATTTGAATTGTAAAAGTTTAGCTAGTATCTCTCTTAATAAAATCTTTAATAATGTTGCGTCATCTTAAAGCAGCTTCCAGGAGGATAGGCGATCGCGTACAAATATTGCTGTATAGTCCTTAAGACGTTTTTTCCCAATTTGCATGAATTCATGGTTGCAAAAATGCTACAGTTGCAAGAATCCGCACCATAAGTAACCTTTGGATAGTTACAAATTCAGGTTGAATCCGAACTCTCAAGTATATGAAGTAGAGATGAAGTTGGGTGCCTCAAATGGCAAATAAAACTCCAAGCTAGAGCAGATTAGCTCGGTCGCATTTTGTATCTTGCTTGAGTGAAGTGTCGAGGATTTGAATTTGCAGATCGAGGGGATTAGCCCATTGATTCAAATATTTAAATAGAGCATTGATAAAGATGACAGTGCCTACCATCTCACAGCATTCTTCAGCGGCGGCGATCAAAGCGTAGACAATATGCTGCTGATCGAGAGATTCTGCAAAATGACTCCCGACCATTTCGAGAACTAAAGCACCGCCAATATAAACACAGGCAGCAGTGACGAAACGAAAGCGAGATGCTGCCGACAAATGGCGCACAAACTTACGGTAGCGATTAGCAAACCAGGCAACAAAAGCAATACCAGGAATCACCCAGGCTGAATGCAGAAACCAAGGAAGATTCAGAGCTTCGCTTACTTCGGGGATAATAAAAATTTCGTGCAGACTGACGATCTCATCCAGCGCCAGTAAGGAAAAAATGAGCGATAGTAATTGCCAATCTTTTGTATAGCGATCGCCCTGCTGTTTTTTACCGATAGCAATAATTCTGAGCAAAATAGAGCAAGAAGCGAGCATCAATCCCGAATACCAGGTAGGAAAGTTCAATTCGCGATCGAGGTTAAACAGACTCATCCAGTCATCTTTATAGTCAAAGACATATTTGCATATTTGAATGCCGACTCCAACCAGAGTAAAAAAAACTACGCCGAAAATGAGCAGTCTAACTATAGTACGGGGAGAGAGGGCAATTTTAATCCGCATTCTGCTGTAGGTTTAGTGTTCCATGACCTATGCTATACGATCTTAAAAATTTCTTTGATATTCAAGTCTCACTTCATTACTGGTAGTGTCTGTATCTTCGTCACTATCGTTGATCGCTTCAACCACGTTGTCTAACAAATTGTGAGTAAAGGTAAAGCGTAAAGAAGAATTCTCATTTAGCTCATAGATACCCTCAAGATCAGGATAAATAGTTAGATAATCCAAACCGATACGGTTACCCAAGCCGACAGTAGTATCTTCTACTCGATACAGCGCTCGATCAAACAGAGGATTGAGTACAAATCTCTCCACACCCAAATCGAACAGCTCTGACTGGCTACGGGTACTTAAGTCTTCGGCAAAACCAATAAATTGATTACTCAATAAACCAATAATTTCGCCTCGATTGAGAGAAGGTGTACTGGTTAGACTAACGGCAGTAGAATCAATCAAACTGCGATCGCTGCCGATAGCCGAAAAGTTATCGGCAAAACACTGAGTAAAGCGGTTCAGTTCAGCTTCAGTATAGTATTGTTCATTATCAACTAGAGGCTGGTTGCTGGGGCGAATGTTGCAATTCAAGCTGCCTGTGTTGCCTAAATTGGGCAGTATTTCTGCGGCTTCGCCGTCAATTGTGAGAGCAATTCGAATCGTATTGCTATTGTCGTTATCCGAGACGGGATCTTCGATCTCATTGGCGCTAGAATCAACGGAACGAAAGCTAGTTACCTGGGCGGTGTCTACATCTTCTACAGCGGTTCTGAGGGCAACGTCTAATGTGGGATTTAACACTCCCGCTTCGGGAGTAAAAGTAATTGTATTATCGCGGTTACGGACTAGATCGAATCGAGTACTAAACAGATCTACATCGGCTCTCGTCAGTTTCAATTTGCCCTGAGGAATAATATTGCTGGGTTCATCTACCGTACCGTTGAGATTTAAACCGCCCTCAAGCTGGAAGTTATAGAGGGGAGCCTGTCTAAGCTTAAAATCCTGTAGATTGATTTGAAAATCATTGAGTGCCGTGACGAAGCCAGATTGCTGACTCGCTGTTGCGGTTCTAGGGTTGCCAGAGCTAGCTCCCGATGCCGTATCTGCTACCTGAGCCTTGACAATTTTGACGGTATCTTCTGCCGTTGGGGCATCAGCTTGGGGGATAGAAACTGTACCATCTTCAAGAGTTACTTCTCCGCCAATCACAGGCTCTAGAGATGCTCCTGTAATGATTACCTGACCTTCGACTCCTCCCTTATATAATTTATCGATCGCAATTTCTCCTGGAGGAAGATTAATGCTCAGGGGATTATCTAGACCCGATACGGGGGTAAGGATCGGCAGTTTGCCCGCAACCGATAAATCTTTCTCGGCAAAGGTAGCATCGAGAGTCTCGACATTAACAATCTGGTTCTCTAGGGTGATTTTGCCCGTACCCTGGAATGATTCAGTAAAAAAGGGCGTATCTACCACGACGTTTGCCTGATCTAGATTGACTACCCCATCAGCCGCTAAATCATAGATAATGCCTTCTCGTTCTAAATCTAACCTCGCTCCTGCTTCCAGCTGGGCATCACCCCCTCCTCCCGTCCAGTTGAGATAATTCTGACTCAGGGCGGCGAGAAAGACAAAAGCCTCTGATTCCAGATTTGCCTTGGCGCTCAGGCGATCGCTTTCACCAGGAATAATTGGATAGGGTACTGTCGCCTCTACCTGAATTGACTGGGGTGCAGTGGTCTGAAAACCAAGCTTGGTACCGTCATAGTTGAAGTCTCCTGCTAGTTTGGCAGGCAGGACGTTGCCATTAAATGCGCCGTCACTAAAAGCAATCTTTCCTTCTAAGTCAGGCTGCTCTAAGGTTCCTTGAATCGTACCCGTACTGTTAATCTCCCCCGCCAGATCTACAGGAATCTCGACAAAATTGCCGATATTATCGACGGTCAAGTTAGCCACCGCAAACCTTGCATCAGCCCGCTGCGGATCGAGCTTACCCTTGAGAGAGAGAGCAGCCTCCTGGACTTCAATTCTGGCTTCGGTTAGATCCACCGTTGTACCCTGCAAGTTGCCATCAATGAGGAGCTTGGGTAAAGCAATAGCTTGAGACTCTTCAATCACTAGACCCAGAGGGTTAACAATTCCTGGATAGGCGGGACTGGGCTGCCACTGCCAGTTGTTGCCCTCTACCAAAAATTCTGCTTCGGGGACTTGGATTGTGCCTCCCAAAATTACTTCTCCTGCATATTCACCTCGGATATCTAGTTCTGTCGGTACGCTTGCAGTTTCCTGGGCAGCTGCATTTGTCTGTATCTGGCTGTTAACCTGACGCAATTGGTTTAGCTTAC
>JBCBWB010000081.1:0-22955 GCA_039817275.1 Cyanobacteria bacterium J06648_1
TAATTGACATGTAAATGTGTTGTTTAGCAATGGTGCCTAACGGTAGCTTTCTTTCTGTCTAGCGAAAGCAACTTCTAGCCTCTCGCTCAATGTAACTCATGATGCAGGGTTAAAAGCTGCTACGAAATATAGGCTTAGGAAGGTCAATTCAATGGAAAGTTCAAACCAAGCTGTCATTCCAGAATACAGTCTCGATCGAGATTGCCAAACTTTATCTCAGCACGTGCTGCAACAGTTTTCCGACTTCTCAACTCAGGCACAGGACGTTAGCGCGATCATGAATCGCATTGCCTTGGCAGCTAAGCTGGTTAGTCGTCGTTTAAGTCGGGCTGGTTTGATGGCGGGAGCGTTAGGGTTTACGGGAGAGACTAATGTGCAGGGCGAGTCGGTCAAAAAGATGGACATCTATGCCAACGATGTTTTTATCTCTGTCTTTAAGCAAAGCGGCTTAGTTTGTCGTCTGGCGTCGGAAGAAATGGAAGATCCCTACTATATTCCTGAAAATTGCCCGATTGGACGCTATACGCTGCTTTACGATCCAATTGATGGTTCTTCTAATGTTGATATTAACCTCAATGTCGGTTCAATTTTTTCTCTACGCCAGCAAGAAGGCAACGATCTAGACGGTAAAGCGCAAGATCTATTGCAGGATGGCGATCGCCAGATTGGCGCAGGATATATTCTCTATGGACCTTCCACAGTACTGGTTTATACCTTGGGCAATGGGGTTCATTCCTTTGTCCTCGATCCCAGTTTGGGTGAATTTATCCTGGCAGAAGAAAACATCAAAATTCCCGCGCACGGTGCTGTCTACAGCGTTAATGAAGGGAACTACTGGCAGTGGGATGAATCGATCAGGGACTATATCCGCTATGTTCACCGTCACGAAGGCTATACTGCTCGCTACAGCGGTGCCTTAGTTGGTGATTTTCACCGTATTTTGTTACAGGGCGGGGTATTTCTCTATCCAGGAACCGTAGATAAACCCGAAGGTAAACTAAGGCTACTATACGAATCTGCGCCCCTAGCAATGCTGGCAGAAAAGGCAGGAGGCTCGGCCAGCACGGGAACCCAAAGGCTATTGAGCTACGTTCCCCAAGAATTACACCAAAGAACTCCTTTGGTCATAGGTAGTACCAAAGATGTGCAGTTAGTTGAATCCTTTATTCAGGAACAGGCACGACACGATTCCGCAGCCAAAACTTTAGTTTGATTGTTGAACTAAGCAGCCAGACTCTAAGGTAGTTTTCAGATAACTACTTTAAGTTGAAATCACCACCCACTCCAGCTATCAATACTGGAAAAGGTTTAGACCAAGTTTGTCGTCATTACCAGGAGTATTTATTGCGCCATGTCTACAGCAAATCCAATTTTAGCGATTGAAAATCAGTATGGTCAAAGCATTTGGATGGATAATCTGAGTCGCGATCTGATCGAATCAGGAGAATTAAAGCAGTCCATTTCGGAGAAAGGAATTCGCGGAATTACTTCCAATCCCGCTATCTTTGAAAAAGCGATCGCGGGTAACAAAATTTACGATGATGCGATCGCTGCTGGTATCAAAGCTGGTAAATCGGTACAGGAAATCTATGAAGACTTGGTGTTTACCGACATCCGCAACGCTTGTGATGTCTTTATGCCTGTCTATGAGGAAACTGCTGGTCTAGATGGCTATGTCAGTATCGAAGTTCCCCCCGATTTGGCGAAAAATACCGAAAGCACCATTAAAGAGGCACGCCGCTACTATCAAACCATTGATCGCCCAAACTTGATGATCAAGATTCCTGGGACACCAGAAGGACTACCCGCTGTTGAACAGGCAATCTCGGAAGGCATGAGCGTTAATGTCACTCTGCTCTTTTCGGTTCAAAGCTATATTGATACAGCCTGGGCATATATTGGCGGCTTGGAAAAACGAGCTGCGGCAGGGGAAGACATTAGTAAGATTGCTTCGGTAGCCAGCTTCTTCTTGAGTCGGATTGATGTGATGATCGACGGTCAGGTGGATGAAAAGTTAGCTACCGCTGAGGGGGATGCCAAAGCCAAGTTAGAAGCAATAAAAGGTAAGGTGGCGATCGCCAATGCCAAAGTAGCATATCAAAAATATAAAGAAATCTTTGGTAGCGATCGTTGGCAAGCACTGGCAGATAAAGGTGCGAAGGTACAGCGTCTGCTTTGGGCAAGTACTGGTACCAAAAATCCTGAATATAGCGACGTGATGTATGTTGATGAGCTGGTTGGACCTGATACGGTAAATACCTTACCTCCCAACACAATTGACGCCTGCGTCGATCACTGTGATCCTGCTAGTCGGATTGAGAGCGATTTAGATGGGGCATATCAGGTAATTGATAGCTTGAAAGACGATGCCGTCAATATTGATTTGGATCAAGTAATGGCGGCATTACTCGATGAAGGTATTGATAAATTTATCAAACCTTTTGAATCACTTATGTCGTCCCTCGAATCAAAAGTCGAACAGTTAGCCGCAGTCTAGCCGCAGAAATAAGGAATCAAAGATCAAGGGTAAAGGGTGAGAACAACACATTTCCCCTTTGCCCTTTTCGGCAACAATACCAGCAATTTTTAAATAGAAGCCAATAAATTTTAAATATGGTTGCAATATTAGAAAATCCGTTACGAGTGGGATTGCAGCAGGAACGTACTGCTGATCCTGCAATTATCGTTATTTTTGGTGCTTCGGGGGATCTGACTCAACGAAAGCTGATCCCTGCTATTTATCAAATTAGACGAGAACGCCGTCTGCCGCCTGAGATGACTATTGTTGGGGTTTCTCGCCGCGACTGGACTCACGATTATTTTCGCCAGCATCTCAAAGACGGGATGGAAGAGTTTGGCAAAGGCGTTGGCAATGAAGACCTTTGGAATGATTTTGCTCAGGGAATTTTTTACTGCTCTGGCAATATGGACGAGGCGGCAAGCTATCAGAAGCTGAAGAACTTTCTGGCTGAACTGGACGAGAAACGCGGCACCAGAGGTAATCGCGTCTTTTATCTTGCTGTATCTCCGAAGTTTTTTAAACCCGCCCTCAAACAGCTTGGCGCGGCGGGGATGCTCGATGACTCGATTAAAAATCGGATCGTGATAGAAAAACCTTTTGGCAAGGACTTGAGTTCGGCGAAGTCCCTTAACCGTGCGGTACAGCGAGTCTGTAAAGAAGAGCAGGTTTATCGGATCGACCATTATTTGGGCAAAGAAACCGTCCAAAACATTTTGGTATTCCGTTTTGGGAATGCTATCTTTGAACCCCTCTGGAATCGTCAGTTTGTCGATCACGTTCAGATTACGGTGGCGGAAACTGTTGGGGTAGAGGAACGAGCGGGCTACTATGAGACTTCTGGCGCTCTACGGGATATGCTGCAAAACCATTTGATGCAGCTATTTGCGATTACCGCCATGGAACCGCCCAATGCCTTAGATGCCGACAGCATTCGGAGTGAGAAAACCAAAGTACTACAGGCAACTCATATTGCCGATCCGAGTAATTTAGAATATTCGGCAATTCGGGCGCAATATTCCGAGGGCTGGATGAAAGGCAAACCCGTGACGGGCTATCGTCAAGAAGAAGGGGTAAACCCCGAATCTACGACCCCAACCTTTGTTGCCCTCAAGCTGGAAATTGATAACTGGCGTTGGAAAGGAGTACCTTTTTATCTTCGTACGGGTAAACGGATGCCTAAAAAGGTAACAGAAATTTCGATTCACTTCCGCGAAGTTCCTCTGTTGATTTTTCAATCTGCGGCACAGCAGACCAGTCCTAATGTTTTGACGATGAGGATTCAGCCCAATGAAGGTATTTCCCTCAAGTTTGAAGCAAAAACTCCTGGACCTGACTTGAGAACCAGAACGGTAAATATGGACTTCAGCTATGGCTCATCCTTTGGTATGGCGACTGCTGATGCCTATCATCGCCTACTGCTGGACTGTATGTTGGGAGATCAAACCCTGTTTACTCGCGCCGACGAAGTTGAAGCCGCTTGGAACATCGTCACGCCAATTATCAACGCTTGGGAATCTCCTAGCGATCCGAGCAAAATGCCGCAGTATGAAGCAGGGACCTGGCAGCCAAGGGAAGCTGAGGCAATGATCGACCGAGACCGCCGCCGCTGGAGAAGGCTTTAAAAGAATGAGAGATGAGGAAACAGGGACGAACATTTTCTCATTTCGTTATCTGCTAAATGTTAATTGATCAATGTCCAATGATAAATGGTAAATGGTAAATGGTTTCACCAATAGTTTCTCTGCAAGCACCAAAAGACGTATCCATTGATGAGATTGAAGCGGAATTGCGATCGCTTTGGCAAAATCAGGGTACAGATGAAGATAGCGCCTCCGTGACTAGAGCCGCAACTTTTAGCCTCATCGTCTATGAGCCTGACGGTACACAGCATTTACTGGCTTCTTTAGGTTTTTATACAGGTCCGATTGACGGCATCGCTGGACCGAGAACTGAAGCCGCAATCAAAGCCGCTCAGAAGAACTATGGCATGGAGGCAACGGGTAAATCGGACGAGCCATTATTGACCAAACTACAGTCTGAGTTTGTCCAAGCTAAGGAAAAAGACAAGCTGACTTCGGAAAATAAAACGGCGGCGATTAGCTATACTCCCGATTCTGAAGGAATCACAGCAGATGTAATTGCCGCTTCTAACCCCTGTCGCATTATTACACTTTGCCCCATTTTGGGTGAAGATACGGGAGTCACGGCTCAAGTATCGGCTTACTGTCCGATCGATAAACAGTCAAACAACACTCTGGTTTGCTGTGAATATATTACCCTCACTGGCACGACCGAGGCTTTAGAGCGCATTGGTGGCATTATCGCTGAATTGGCGATCGCAGATCTGCCTAAGTTTATCTGGTGGAAAGCGACTCCGACTCCCGATTTGCCTCTATTTCAACGTCTAGTATCCTCTAGCGACACGGTAATTTTCGATTCTAGCAGCTTTATCGAACCAGCCGAGAGCCTTCAGGCTGTAGCCCAACTACTCAAGCAAGATACAGCTTTGGCTGATATTAACTGGCGTAGACTCGCACCTTGGCAAGAGCTGGCAGCAGCGGCATTCGACCCTCCAGAAAGACGCTCGGCTATATTTGAAGTAGATCGGGTTACTATTGACTACGAACAGGGTAATGAATCTCAAGCCTTGATGTTCCTGGGCTGGCTGGCTAGTCGCCTCCAGTGGACGCCGACAGAATATAATCTCGAAGGGGGAGACTACGATATTCGTCGGGTCAAGTTTACCGATGAGAAACAGCGCAGTATCGAAGCTGAATTAGCAGGTATTCCCACTGCCGACTGGGGTGATATCCCTGGGGATTTGGTCAGTTTGAAGCTAACTTCCACCAACGACAAGGCAGACTGCTGTACCGTTCTTTGCTCTAGCACTACAGGCTGTATGCGGATGGAAGCATCTGGAGGAGCGCAGGCTTGCTACATTGAGCAGGTAACGCCCCTATTCGACCAAAAAAGCGAAGAGTTGCTCGGTCAACAGCTCCAAAGATGGGGAAGAGAGATGCTTTACGAAGAAAGTATGGCAATCTCCGCACAGATACTTCAGCTTGTTTCCTAACTGCGAGTTGGGGTTGAAATAGAAACTTGGGCGTTAGGGTTGGAAATCCTTCTGCGCCCTTTTTTATGCCTATAATTTTTAGGCTTAATTTGTGTTATTGGCTGAAAAAATATTGCAATAGAATGAGCAAATTAGCTCAGATTTTCTTTTGCCCAAAGAGCAGCAGCAATGCGATCGCGCATCTCTAACTTGTTTAAGATTTGAGTAATATAATTTTTGATCGTGCCAATGCTGAGATGCAAAGTAGCTGAAATTTCGCGATTGTTTTTTCCTTGACCAACTAAACGCAACACTTCTAGTTTACGGGGACTTAACATCTCAAGCTTCTGACTGTCAGCTAAATTAGTTGTTTTGATTTGAGCAAAAACTTTGGGGACGATTTCGGGACTCAGCTGGGCATAGCCGTGGTTGACGGCTCTAATCGCCATTGCCATTTCTTCTGTCGGTTTACGCTTAAGCAGATAACCTTTGGCTCCTGCCTGAAGTGACTTGCCTATATATTCATCATCATCAAAGATGGTCAACACTAAAATACGCATCCAAGGATAGCGCCGACAGATTTCACGAGTGGCGCTAACGCCATCACAAATCGGCATTTGAATATCCATCAAGATAACGTCTGGCTGTAATTTTTCCGTTAGAGCGATCGCCATCTGACCGTTATTTGCCTGTCCGATAATCTCCAAATCTATTTCAGTCGCCAACAAAGTAGCCAAACCCTGCCGAAATATATCTTGGTCGTCTACGAGAAGTAGTTTAATCATCGCGGAGTTATACCTAAGATTTGTGTTCCTTGATCAGGGGTGCTGCCAATCTTTAATTTGCCTCTACTCGCTCTAGGATACCTTTGAGACCAAAGTCTAAATTTATTGGCACTATTGGGCAAGTCAAAATCTAACTCCATCATCTTGCAGCTTTAAAACTAGGCATCCTCAAGGAAAATAAATGGTGACAGCTACCACTTTAAAATATCTTTTAAATTAAAACTAGATGACCAGGGTCATGGTTTTAAGTGACGGTGGACTATTGTCAAGCATTGTCAAGTTTACCTAGGGTTAATAGTGTAAGAACTAAAACCACACAATAGAAATGAAGATTGCCGCCAAACTTTTTCTGGTATTAACGACGATCACAACCTTTGGTGCTGTAGCAACAGTAGAAACCGTCGCCGTCCAAAAAGCCGAGCTGGATTCCCTCTGTCGTAAATTCCCCCTCAATTCTCGCTGTGCAGACCACTCAGTCGAGCGATCGCAAACGCAAGTGCGTCAGCTCCAACGGGACAGCTTTTGCCGTAAGTTTCCTTTAAATTCTCGGTGTCAAACCCCGCCGATGGAGGTGATTAAGCTTAACTTAGATCGTTCGGGAACTAATGATGAGTGGGTGCTAATTGAAAAACAAAGTAACCAGATCAAACTGTCTCATTCGACCAAAGCTGAAGACAGGCTGACTTCGGGAATTCTCAATGGTGCTTTAGGTTTTGTTCCTGTTCCCTTACCTTTTGTGGAGGCGAACAGATATTACTGGCAAGAACATCAAACAATCGGGGTGTCTTTTCAAGAGGATCGCTGCAATACAGATGACTGTATTGTGACAGGCAAAAATAGCTTAACTCTACCCCAAGATGTCGATCTGTATAGCGGTACATTCACCATTGACTATCAAGAAAAAGATCTCAAGCGATCGCTTTCATTTCGGATTCCCGCCGATACTGAAGCAGAAACTATTGACACCATCACGGTCGAAAGCATCTACTAATTACTATTGACAATCAATCTGATCCAGAAAAACAGGCGATCGCTTCCTCGCACCATTCTATCCACCCTGTTTCGTATTTGATCCCGCATCGCAGAGTAAGATAGACGCATTTTTCTCGTTCAGACATGGGCGCAGCTGCCAACATTTCTTGTTCTACTGTTTTGAAGACTGCTAGTTTTTCCGCATGTATTTGCTGACGACGTTGCAGCTCTTTTACCATCGTTGCTGGCGAGACTAAATGTCCTGCTAAAACCTTCACCAGCAATTCTTCTCGAATCGCCATTGGCTCAGAAGGTTCGGCGATCCAGTCCGTCAATATTTCTTTGCCGATTGAGGTACTACGATAAAGCTTTTTATCGGGGCGATTTTCTTGCGCTACGATCTCTGGCGCGATCGCTCCCTGACTCTCTAGCTTGCCCAATTCACGATAAACCTGCTGTTGGCTAGCTTGCCAATAGTGGCTCGGACATTCAGTGAATTTTTTCCAGAGATCGTAGCCACTAAAAGCATCATTGCCCAAAGTTGCCAAAATTGTGTGTGTTAGTGCCATTTGAATAGATAAATTTGCCGATACCGCAAGTAAAAATAAGCAAGTCCTTTTCCTCTTAATGACTAGCTTTGATTCAGAAAAGAATTGGCGCTTAATTTCTGCTGCTCTAATAAATTATGGCATCCATTGACATACTCAACAAGTTGTATATATATTTAGTTAATACTCAATTTGTTGAATACCAACTAAGTTGTATACCAAATAACAAAAAAAATGAGCCTCCATCAATTCCTCAAGATCGGCAGGGCAGAAGCAGGCGATCGCCATGATTTTCAGCTTAGGCAAGATCTCAAAAACCAAAAACAAATCAAAAACTGGCAGGCAGCGATCGCCATAATCTCATTGTTAGGAGCGGGCTTCGTTTTGGGGCAAAAGTCTCAGCCACAGCAGCCCACAACCGCAAAAGCGGTAGTTAATACCAAGCAAACCAATATTTTGCCCGTCAAGACTACTGCTGTTCAGCCTGTTACCGCCTATTCTCAATCCCAAACATATACAGGAGAAGTAGCGGCATTGCGTACCAGTGAGGTTGGCTTTGAAAGAGGGGGGAAGCTAGTTCAAGTTTTGGTGGAGGAAGGCGAGCGAATTGATTTAGGTGCATCTTTGGCTAAGTTGGATACGGCTAATTTAGAGGCACAGCGTCGTGGCTTAATCGCTCAGAAAGAGCAGGCACAGGCAATTCTTGCCGAACTCAAAAATGGAGCTAGAAGCGAACAAATAGAGGCAGCCCAGGCAAACGTCAGGGATCTGCAACGACAGTTAGAATTAGAAAAACTCAAGAGCGATCGCCGAGAATACTTATATAGTGAAGGTGCGATCGCCAAAGAGCAGCTAGACGAAATAGAATTTAACCGTCAGGCTTTAACTGAGCGTTTGGCAAATGCTCAAAGTAGTTTAAATGAGTTAAAAAATGGCACCAGAATTGAGCAAGTTCAGGCTCAACAAGCAGCAGTAAATCAGCTTGAGGCAGAGATCGATAATTTGGAGATTAATCTTGCCAAAAGTATGATCAAATCTCCATTTAAGGGGATAGTGGCAGCCCGCAATGCGGATGAAGGAACGGTTGTGGAAGCGGGCAGCTCGATCTTGAGGCTGGTAGAAGATGCTCAACCCAAAGTTGAAATCGGCGTACCAATTTCAGTAGTAAATCAAATAGAGCCTGGTAGTAAGCAGAGGTTAACGATCGCTGAACAAGAATATGAAGCGACGGTGAGTTCGATCTTGCCCGAAGTCAATGCGGCGACGCGCACCCGTACTGTAGTGCTAAGATTACCGATTGCCGCCAGTAATGAAGTATCTCCTCGGCAAATTGCGCGATTAAATGTAATTACCGAAAGTCAAAATATTGATGGCTATTGGTTGCCCATTACTGCCTTGGTCAAAGGCGATCTCGGTTTATGGTCTGGTTATGCTTTAGTCGATATGGAAGATGGTGTAGGCAGAGTCGAACGCAGACATTTAGAACTGCTAGAAACTCAGTCAAATCGGGTATTAGTTAGAGGAACGATTCAGCCAGGAGATGAAATTATTACCGATGGGGTTCATCGTCTGGTGCCGGGACAGATAGTTACGCGGCTAGTTACACGGCAGTAAAGTCGATGTTCTCATATTAGATCGGCAATTTTCAACTGCACGTTGACCGAAGTTAGATTCAAAGTTACTTCAGGATCGTGATATTCCGACAGCAACCACTGATTAGCAGCAGTTTTAACGTAATGTTCGACCTGGATTTTATACTGATCAATCAAAAGATGTTCTTGAAACGTTTCTACTGTGCGGTAGGCAACAAATTTTTCACTGCGATCGTAGTCCTTGGTGGGCGTAGTTTGGAGCTTGTATCCAAACGTTGACCGCCCAGTGATATCACTAGATGATGAGAGAACTTCGGCAATCAAACAAGGATTCATTACTGTATCGGTACGACCCTCCTGTAGCTCAATTGGCTGCTGCAAAACCATAATATCGGGATAGGTATAAATATTGCGTTCAGGAATTGAAAGACGCTGATCGGTAATAAAAGTTTCAAATGGTTTTCCCTTAAAAGCCAATTCAAGCGCAATCAGCAGATTACGGCAAATTCTATTATGGTTTGGTGTTCCTCCCGTCATTAATTTAACTTCTCCATTTATGTACTCGTGACGTTCTTCTGCAAGAACTTCCGCTGCTAAATATTCTTCCGAACTATAAGCTTTTTTTCAATTGCCTGGGTCATAACTTTGCGTCCATATTTATTATTTAATGTACCAAATTTATTTATTCATTATTTTTCATTATTGATTAACTAAAAATATGTTTACTCTTTTCTATCGCCATACTCGTCTGCTGATCTTGACTATCGTTTTGATCTTTGTTTGGGGAATTTCCTCCTATTTAGCATTGCCGAGGCTAGAAGACCCCGAACTAGTCTCTCGTAGCGCCAGAATAACAACTTTTCTCCCAGGCGCAGATGCAGCCAGAACCGAGGCTTTAATTACCGATAAAATTGAAGACAAGCTAATTGAAATTGAAGAAATTAAAAACTATAGATCAACTTCTAATTCTGGCAGTTCTATTATCATTATTGAATTAGAAGATGCGGTGCAAAAAGCAGAAGTTGACGGCATTTGGTCGCGGGTACAAAATCAAATTGATGAGGTCAGACCAGAATTGCCCGCAGGTGCCGGTGAACCAGAATTAGAGAAGGTTAAAATTAAGGCTTTTGCTTTAATTACGTCATTAGTTTGGCAGCAAGATAATAATCCTAACTATAGTATTCTTAACCGTCAGGCAGAGGTTCTAAAAGATCGCATTCAAGCTATTTCTGGTACAGAAGAAGTCATTCTGTATGGCGATCGCCCTGAAGAAATTAGAGTTGAGATCGAACCAAGTGCGATCGCCAGCTATAACCTGACCGTTGCCGATATTTCTCGCCAGATTCAGCAGAGTGATGCGAAAGCCAGTGCTGGGTCGATCCGCAATAGCGACCAAGACCTAGCGGTCGAAGTAGCGGGAGAATTGGATACGCTCAAACGTGTACGCAATATCCCCCTAAATTTTAGCAATCAAGGTCAGTTTATCCGTCTTCAAGATCTGGCTCAGGTGACAAAAGGAGTCAGCACTCCCGCCGAAGATTTATCGCTCATTAGCGATCGCCTTGGGGTGACATTGGGAGTTCATGTTAAGTCGGGAATTCGGCTAGATCTGTGGGCAAAAGAAGCAGAGCAAATTCTTGCGGAATATCAGGCAGAGTTACCCGCAGCTATGGCAATAAAAACTGTTTTAAACCAAAGTAATTATGTCGAAGCTCGCTTAAATGGTCTAATTTTCAATCTCGTTTTGGGAGGCGGTTTAGTCTTTCTGGTTACTTCAATCATGATGGGCTGGCGCTCGGCTATTATTGTGGGAACTTCCTTACCCCTGTCAATCCTGATGGTATTTGGCTGGATGAACGTGATGGGAATTCCTCTACATCAAATGTCCATTACAGGTCTGATTGTGGCGCTGGGAATCTTAATTGACAATGGAATTGTCATGGTAGATGAGGTGACAAATCAGCTCAATAACGGGGGGAAACCAATCAATGCCGTTAAAAATAGCGTTAAGCATTTAGCAGTTCCCTTATTAAGCTCGACCATTACCACTGTTCTAGCTTTTCTCCCTATAGCTTTGTTGCCTGGCCCGACAGGAGAATTTGTGGGTACGATCGCTATTAGCGTCATTCTGGCGGTATCTTCCTCACTGTTTTTGGCATTGGCAATTATGCCTACTTTGGCAGCAAAATTATATCGACTGATACAGGATGACAGCTCATCCCAATCAGCAAAATGGCTGCAAGCAGGTATCTCTATTCCTGTTTTGACTCGGTGGTATGGCAGGACAATCAAGTGGACTACCGCTAAACCTGTTCTGGGAATTTCCCTGGCTTTATTAATTCCCCTGTTTGGTTTTATCCAGGCTGCTAGTTTGCCACAGCAATTTTTTCCCGCAGCTGATCGCGATCAGCTACAGATCCAGTTAGAACTTCCCGCCGTTAGTTCCATCACTCAAACTCAGGTAGTTACCCGACAAGTCCGCGATCGCCTGCTGAATTTTGCTAATATTACGGACGTTCACTGGTTTATTGGTCGCAGCGCGCCCCGATTTTACTACAATATTCTTACCAGCAGAGAGCAAGAGCCAAACTTTGCTCAAGCGATTGTCCAGCTAGATTCCCTCGCCACCAGCGATTTAGCCCAAGAATTACAGCAAGAATTAGATGCCAATTTTGCGACGGCACGTATTGTTGTTCGGCAGTTGGAACAGGGTCCTCCGTTTGATGCACCAGTCGAAATGCGAATTTATGGTTCTGATGTGGATGTCTTGCGCCGACTAGGAGAAGAAGCAAGAAGCTTACTGTTGGGAGTGGCAGATATTACTCATACCCGCGCTAGTTTGGCAGAAGCCAGACCTCAATTAGAACTGGTAGTTGATGAAGCAGAGGTACGTTTGACTGGCTTAAACAGAAATGCGATCGCCGCTCAACTCAATTCTAGTCTGGAGGGAACTGCGGGAGGATCGATTTTGGAGTCTACAGAAGAACTGCCCGTCAAAGTTAGACTATCTGCCCCAAACCGCGATCGCCTGGAAGATTTAACCTCTCTAGATCTCCTCTCTCCTTCAGAAAATAATTCTTCTAGCACCATTCCCTTGTCTTCTTTGGGTCAAATAACCCTCAAGCCAGAACTTGCCAAAATTTCTCGCTACAACGGACAAAGAGTCAACACTATACAGGGATTTTTGACTCCTGGGGTGTTGCCAGATCGAGCCTTGACTGACTTCAAACAGCAGCTAGCTAATGCTAACTGGCAGCTTCCGAGTGGTTACGGTTACGAATTTGGTGGGGAAGCAGAACAAAAAAACAATGCCATTGGCGGTTTAATCTCTACCGTCGGCGTTATTGCCGTCTTGATGGTGGCAACCCTCGTCTTATCATTGGGTTCATTCCGCTTAGCTGCGGTAATTGGCGTAGTGGCGATCGCCTCTTTTGGTCTGGGCTTATGCTCTATCTGGCTGTTTGGCTATCCCTTTGGCTTTAACCCCATCATCGGTACGGTGGGCTTGATTGGGGTGGCGATCAATGACTCAATTGTAGTTCTGGCTGCCATTCAACAACATCCCATAGCTAAAACAGGTAACAAAAGAGCAATCCGCTCAGTAGTTATGCATTCTACCCGTCACGTCATGGCGACAACCCTGACTACCGCCATCGGTTTCGTCCCCCTACTGCTTGGTGGGGGAGAGTTTTGGCCTCCTCTTGCAGTAGCGATCGCTGGTGGCGTAGTCGGAGCGACTTTGCTTGCTCTCTATCTGATTCCTGCTGCCTATTCGATCTTATTCTGCCCAAGGTCAGAGACAAGAGTGCAGGAAAAATACAGCTATGGAAATCTCTAAAACGCCTGATGTGAATTAAATAAAAGACTCAATGCCCTTTTCTGCCGTACAAAATTTATCTTCAA
Source organism: Cyanobacteria bacterium J06648_1 (assembly GCA_039817275.1). GTDB lineage: Bacteria > Cyanobacteriota > Cyanobacteriia > Cyanobacteriales > Xenococcaceae > Waterburya. The sequence continues at coordinate 13,374 of JBCBWB010000081.1, forward strand.
ATACAAAGATCCATATTGGGGGAACTTTCCCCCATATCCGCAGGTGTATCCACGGGTGCAAAGCACCCAAGCGCATCGCGCGCTTGCCCGAAGGGCTGTGGAAACCCCAATCTCGCGCATTACATGCGGCGAACGGCGCGTTGCGCCAGCGTTGCGAAGCAACTTTGAGGCGTTAGCCTCTGTGGGTCGCTCGCCTGATGGGGACGTGACGACTTCCCCATAGCCGCAGGTGTATCCTTTAGGGTACCCCTCCGTACAAGAGCTATACTTTTCGGCTATATGAGATTTGAACTGAAAACGAGTTCTTGAATATCTAAGAAAAATCAAGTTTGCTAAAGTTTGACTATATCGACAGTATATTTTCACCTTATAAAGGCTATGAATTTTAGAGGTTTGTGTTGTCAAGCTAATTCACATTAGACGTCTAAAATACGCCTGCAAACTCTCGATTGACCAAGAGATAAGGCACATGCTCACCTGTAAGTGCTTAATTTCGTTCTGCTGTATCGATTATTGGTATATTTGGTCTTTCTCTTCGATCTTTTCGGTTTCTTCACTTATAATGTCTAATCAAGCAGCAGCTAGCTTACTTCCACATAAGCTAGCTGCAAATCTACAATCAAATTAACCTTTCTAAACTATTAAGCCGGCAAGTTTAATAGTTTTTTTCATTAGCAAAATAGGCTACTGTCCCCAAGCTGACGCCAAGTACGTAACCACTGATCAGAACTGCAACTAAAGCGATCGCGGCGGGTGAAAATATCATCCTGTTACCTCTTTTGAATTTGCATTCACAACCTAACAAATATGTCAATCATGTTCAACAAATATTAATGATCCCCTAGCATTGTTACAAAAATTGACTTGTCCTTCAGGTTGGACTACAGAAAAGTTGCTGGCATAATTATGCCGTTTCTGTATGGCTATTAAATCTTCGAGGGAATCTGAGTTATCAAGAGAAGTTCTGTTTCATTATGAGAGACGGAGAGTCAGGCAAATTGATTATGAGAAAGGATGATACTGGCGATCGCTTGTACAGCAGTCAGGCTAGTATATTTGCCTACCAAAAAGAGCAGCATAGCGAACTCTATTAAGCCGACCTGGGCATGTTGATGGACTGAACAAAGTTGAATTCGCGGGGCAGAAGCGTCAGCAAGAAAATATACAACAAATTAGTTCTTAAATGTAGATAAAGTAGATACCCTTTGGGGGGTCGTGAAACTATACAATTAGACGCGAGCAAGTAATAAGTTAGGCAAGAGATAGAGTAATATGCCCCGTCGTGAAGATCTCCACAAAATTCTCCTTCTTGGTTCAGGTCCCATTGTGATTGGGCAAGCCTGTGAGTTTGACTATTCAGGAACACAAGCCTGTAAGGCGCTTCGAGAAGAGGGGTATGAGGTGGTTTTGGTTAATTCCAATCCTGCTTCAATTATGACCGATCCTGAAATGGCAAATCGGACTTATATTGAGCCTTTGACTCCTGAGATAGTGGAGAAAGTAATTGCGAAAGAAAAACCTGATGCCCTGCTGCCGACTATGGGGGGACAAACTGCCCTAAATATCGCTGTGTCCCTGGCGAAAAATGGCGTACTAGACAAATATGGCGTGGAGTTGATCGGGGCAAAACTACCTGCCATCGAAAAAGCCGAAGACCGTCTATTGTTTAAGCAGGCGATGACTAAAATTGGCGTGCCGATGTGTCCCTCGGGAATTGCCAACAGCCTCGCCGAAGCTAAAGCGATCGCTCAAGAAATTGGCAGCTATCCTTTAATTATTCGCCCTGCCTTTACGATGGGCGGCACAGGAGGCGGGATTGCCTACAATCAGGAAGAATACGAGCAGATCTGCACCTCGGGAATTGATGCTTCTCCTGTGGATCAAATTCTGATCGATAAATCCCTGCTGGGTTGGAAAGAATACGAGCTAGAGGTGATGCGGGACTTGGCAGATAACGTGGTGATTATCTGCTCAATCGAAAACCTCGACCCCATGGGCATACATACAGGGGATTCCATCACCGTTGCCCCAGCCCAAACCCTGACAGATAAGGAATATCAGCGATTACGAGACTATTCTCTGGCGATCATTCGGGAGATCGGGGTCGAAACTGGCGGCTCCAACATTCAGTTTGCGATCAATCCTCTTAACGGCGAGGTGATCGTGATTGAGATGAACCCCCGTGTATCTCGTTCTTCGGCACTAGCTTCTAAAGCTACAGGGTTTCCTATTGCCAAATTTGCGGCAAAATTAGCGGTTGGCTATCGTCTCAATGAAATAAGTAACGACATTACTCAAAAGACTCCCGCCTCGTTTGAACCCACCATCGACTACGTAGTTACTAAAATCCCTCGTTTTGCCTTCGAGAAGTTCCCTGGCACAGAGCCAATTTTAACTACCCAGATGAAGTCGGTGGGGGAAGCGATGGCAATTGGCAGAACCTTTAACGAGTCCTTTCAAAAAGCTTTACGCTCACTGGAAACTGGTCGTGCTGGCTTTGGTTGCGATCGCCTAGAAATTTTGCCTTCCATTCCTCAGATTCGCTCTAGCCTCCGCACTCCCAACCCAGAGAGAATCTTTAGCGTCTACCAAGGTCTCAAGCTAGGCATGACTACCGAAGAAATTCATCAGCTAACGGCGATCGATATCTGGTTTCTCGATAAGATGCAGGAGCTACTACAGGTAGAGAAGTTTCTCAAGGGACATAGCCTCCAGCAGATTGGCGCTGGCGAAATGCGCTCGATCAAGCAGCAGGGATTTAGCGATCGCCAGATTGCCTTTGCAACCAAAACCAATGAAGACGAAGTGCGGGCATATCGTCAAGAATTGGGCATTTTACCCGTATATAAGCTAGTGGACACCTGTGCGGCGGAGTTTGCAGCCTTTACGCCCTACTACTACTCCACCTATGAAGAGGGAGAATCCGAAATTACCCCCTCAGAAAAATCGAAGGTAATGATTCTTGGTGGCGGGCCCAACCGTATTGGACAGGGGATTGAGTTCGACTACTGCTGCTGCCACGCGGCATATTCGCTCTCCGATGCAGGATACGAAACCATCATGGTTAACTCTAATCCTGAAACCGTATCTACCGACTATGATACGAGCGATCGCCTTTATTTTGAACCCTTAACCAAAGAAGATGTGTTAAACATCATTGAAGCGGAAAACCCAGCGGGGATTATCGTCCAGTTTGGCGGACAGACTCCCTTAAAGTTAGCTGTGCCGCTGCAAAAGTATATTGAGCAGCCCCAGTTCAAACTATCCCAGACGGTAGAGACAACAATTTGGGGTACATCCCCCGATTCGATTGATGCAGCCGAAGATCGGGAGCGATTCGAACAAATCCTGCGGGAACTGGATATAAAACAGCCTCCTAATGGTCTAGCTCGCAGTTATCAAGAATCTCTCAAGATTGCCAATCGTATTTCCTATCCTGTGGTGGTGCGTCCTTCCTATGTTTTGGGTGGTCGAGCGATGCAAATTGTTTATTCCGATGCGGATCTCAAACACTACATGACCTACGCCGTTCATGTAGAACCCGACCATCCGATTCTGATCGATAAGTTCCTGGAAAATGCGATCGAGGTAGATGTCGATGCCCTCTGTGACCATAGTGGCAAGGTGGTGATTGGCGGCATTATGGAGCATATCGAACAGGCGGGGATTCACTCAGGGGACTCTGCTTGCTCTATTCCCTACAATTCCCTCTCCGAATCGGCGATCGCCGTAATTCGCGACTGGACAGATAAACTAGCCAAAGCCCTGAAAGTAATTGGATTGATGAATATCCAGTATGCCGTCCAGGGAGAGCAGGTCTACATCATTGAAGCAAACCCCCGCGCTTCTCGCACGGTTCCCTTTGTTTCTAAAGCCACAGGCGTACCCCTGGCCAAAATAGCCTCCCTCGTTATGTCGGGTAAGAGTCTGGAATCCTTGGGCATAACTGAAGAAACAATTCCGCAACATATTGCCGTCAAAGAGGCAGTTTTACCCTTCAACAAATTCCCCAATACTGATACTCTCTTAGGCCCCGAAATGCGCTCGACAGGGGAAGTAATGGGCATCGATACCGACTTTGGTAAAGCCTTTGCTAAAGCAGAAATTGGTGCGGGAGTAGACCTGGCTTTAAAAGGGACTGTTTTTGTCTCGATGAACGAGCGGGATAAAAAGAATATCGTCCCCGCAATCCGCGACTTTATCGACCTCGGTTTTAAAATTGTTGCCACTTCGGGTACACAAAAAGCCCTACAGGAAAACGGCATCGAGGATGTTGAGCTAGTGCTGAAGCTACACGAAGGTCGTCCCCATGTGATCGATTCGATCAAAAATAACCAGATCCAGCTAATTATCAATACTCCCACTGGGGAAGAATCCCAAACTGATGCCCAGCTAATTAGAAGAATGGCGCTAGACTACAAACTGCCGATTATTACCACTATTTCTGGGGCAAAAGCGACCGTGGCGGCGATTCGTTCCTTGCAGTCTGAACCTTTAGGGGTCAAAGCATTGCAGGATTATATCTAGTCTGTGTCGGGCGATCGCTTTGCCGCTAAACTGAGTTTATATGTCAGGCGATCGTCGCTCATAACCGAAAAATAATTTTATCTACTACCTAGAAGAGAACCTGCCCCTCTTCAAATCATCTCTGCTCGGCTCAAATATTCTTATCGTATACTGTATACTATATAAGGAAATTCATTACTTGATTTCTACATATCCATTCAGTGCAATGAGTAAAAACTCAAACTATGATTTCTATTCAAAGAAGTCAGTCTCTGAGGCAACAGGTGTATGAAGCCTTGAAGCGAATTATCCTCAAAGGAGATTTAGCTTCGGGTGAACGAATCGTCGAAACCAAATTAGCCAAACAACTGGAGGTTAGTCGCACTCCTATTCGTGAAGCAATTGGTCAATTGAAAAAAGAACAATTAATCGTCTCCAAACCTAATGGTGGTTTTGTGGTAGCCACTCTCTCTGTCCAAGATGCTGCTCAACTCTACGATTGTCGTGTAGCTTTAGAACAACTTTCAGTTGAAGGTGCCTGTAAAAATATTGTTGCTAAACAGTTAAAACAGCTAGAAAAATACGTGCTGCTGGCAGAAAAACTAGCAAAATCGCAATCTAGTAGACCCGATATTCTCAAACTTTTAGAAGTTGATTATCAATTTCATCATTTAATTGCTGAAAGTTCGGGAAATCAATGGTTACTTACTTTGCTCGAACAAGTCTTCGACAAAATGGCGCTGTTGAGGGTTCAGACCACCAAACATAATCCCCAAGTATTAGAAATTCGCCTCGAACATCGAGAAGTTTATGAGGCGATCGCGCTACGAAACTCAGACTTAGCACGGGCAACAGTTAAGCTACATTTGATGTCCGCCAAAGCCAGAGTGGTTAAAGAATTAGAAATTATTCAAAATACAGCTAAGTAAACTATGACAACTGCATCAAGCACAAAACGAGTTTTTATCTGTGGTTCAGCTTTGAAAGGACAGCCAGATCATAAAAATCTTCAGTCAGCAAAGTTTATTAAAGATACCAAAACTAAACCCGAATATCGCCTTCATGCGGCGGAAAACGGCTGGCATCCTGCGATCTATGCCGTAGAAAGAGGGGGAATTAGTATTCCTGGGGAAATTTATGAGATGACCACAGAACAATACGAATATCTTTTAGAGAATGAACCGCCTCATATGTATCCTGAAACGGTTAATCTTGAAGGCGATGAAACAGCGATCGCCATGTTATATCCTCAAGAGTTGATCGAAAAATACAGTTGGGAGGATATTTCCAATTTGGGTGGCTGGGCAGCGTATAAATCATTGAGCATTGAGCATTAAGCATTAGCTAATTGACTTTCCCTAAGCGAATTAAAGTCTGCAATAGTATGTTTGCGCCTTGGGTGCATTGTTCGGGAGAGGTGTATTCGCTAGCATCATGAGATACTCCCATTTCACTCGGAACAAAAATCATGCCCATATCGGCAAGTTGTGCCATTTCTTGAGCATCATGACTAGCGCGACTGGGTAAATAGGTATAACTAAGATTGAGCTGTTCACAAGATAGGGCGATCGCTTTTTGGATGTAGGGTTCGGCTAATGCTGGCTCGTTATGCAAACAGGGGTTTAAGCGAATTTGAGTATTAGTGGCAACGGCAATTTCTTCAAGATGGGTGCGTAACTGACTTAATAAACTGTCGATGTGTAAACTGGACAAGTCACGAATATCTAAGCTCATTTCTACCCAACCAGGAACGACATTAGCAGCATTGGGTTTGACTTCCATTTTGCCCACGGTAGCCACCTGTTGACCAGAGGAATTACCAATCTGATTGACCGCCAGAACAACTTGCGAAGCGGCGACCAGGGCATCACAGCGCATGGACATGGGAGTTGTACCCGCATGATTGGCACTACCCTTGACCGTAATCTGAAATCTTCTTTGTCCGACTATGCCTTCGACTACGCCAATTTGTTTTTGCATCGATTCTAGTACAGGTCCTTGTTCGACATGAAGTTCCACAAACGCGGATACATCTCCCGTACTACGACGAGCTTGACTAAGCCTATGCCAATCACCGCCAATCTTAGCCAGACAGGTTTGAATATCCGTACCGTCAGGACGGCGATAGTATTCGGGGTCGCCGACGACTCTACCTGAAATGGCTTTAGAACCGATCATACTGCCTTCTTCATCAGTAAAAACAATGACTTCTATGGGGCGTTCAAGTTTGATCTGGTTTTCCTTAAGAACCCTGACTACTTCTAGACCTGCTAGTACTCCATAAGCACCATCATAATGACCCCCACAGGGAACGGTATCAATGTGCGAACCTGTCGCAATGGCGCTGGCAAGGGGATTTTTTCCTAGATACTTGCCAATAATATTTCCTGCTGCATCTATGGCAATTTCCATTTCAAGATCTTTCATCCACTGCTGTACAAGATTTCGGGCTTTTATATCTTCCTTACTATAGGCAATCCGTTTCACTCCGCCATTGGGCAATTGTCCGATACTCGCTAAACTAGCAATACTTTGATTCAGGCGATCTCCATTTACGAGAAGTTCGGCAGTAGTGATAGATTTCATAGATATAGCAGCAAAATACAAAAGTATACTGTATACAGTTGCTTCAACCTAGCATATTACTTGGCACAGGTTTGATAGTTGGTATACCACTTAATTAGAATTGATTTAGTTCAAGCGATTAAGATCTAAAACTGACTAAAATAAAACTAACCAATACTCAAGCCTGAGTGATTTGATGCAACCATCTCTGTTCAGAAAAATATAAAGTAAGGGAAGCCTGCAATTTAAGACCATGACTCAACATTCTTGGTTGATTAATCGTAATGCTATCTTGGCAACTAAACATCAAAAAGAACAGGTAATTGCCCCTCTTTTTGCTCAAAAGTTTGGCGTTAAGGTAATAGTACCAACTAACTTTGACAGCGATCGCTGGGGAACATTTACGAGGGATATTCCCCGAGTGGGAAATCAATTAGCAGCAGCTCGTCGTAAAGCAGAAGCAGCTTTAGAATTGACGGGAGAAACTCTAGCTATAGCTAGTGAAGGAGCATTTTTTCCTCATCCTGACCTGCCTTTTGTTAGTTGCGATCGAGAGTTGGTTTTATTATTAGATCGGGCTAATAATCTAGAAATAGTCGGAGAACAGATATCCACCAAAACTAATCATAATCATAAGTATGTCCATAACAGCACAGAAGCTTGGGAGTTTGCCCAAAAAGTGGGTTTTCCTGAACATAGTTTGGTAGTAATGTCTGAACCCCATACTCAAAAACAGGAAGAAATCTTCAAAGGCATAAATCAAACTAAAACTCTGATTGAAATAGTTGAATTTATGCTGCAAAAAAAAGTTAGGGATGCGGTTTACTTAGAAACTGATCTCAGGGCAATGTGTAATCCTACTCGTATGCAAGTAATTGAAGAGGCAACCCTAAATTTAATCCAAAAAATTGCACGATTATGTCCTCAATGTTCTTGTCCTGGATTTGATCTGCTTAAGCGCCAGCCAGGTTTACCATGTGCTTGGTGTTCTGCGCCTACTAACTTAGTTTTAGCCGAAATATATCAATGTCAAAAATGCCAATTTCAAGAAACTAAAATGTATCCCTCTGGTAAAAAACTTGCGGATCCTGGTAATTGTTCATATTGTAATCCTTAGTATTTAGGCAATGGGTTTGACTCCGCCATTGGATAGTTGATTTAGGCGATGCCTAGGGCTAACCAAGTAATTGCCATTGACGAGAAGTTCGGCATTAGGGATAGATTTCATAGATATAACAGCAAGATACCAAAGTATACTGTATACAATTGCTTCAATTTATTATATTTTCAGAAAGCGATCGGCTGAGTGCGATACCTCTTGAGTTTGGGTTTTGAATAAATTAGAAAAATATAAACTACAATTTTTTCATAACCTTATATTTCTATAAAAAAGAATATCTATAAAAACATCATGGCGACATTAGCAAAATGGTCGATCGCCGACTATCATAAAATGATCGCAGCAGGAATTTTAAGCGATCGCAATATCCAACTAATCGATGGAGAATTAGTCGAAATGAGTCCAGAGGGCATAATTCATGCAGCTTATGGAGGAAGTATTGCCGATTATTTGCGCCAGACACTGCTGGGGAAGGCTTGGATTAGAGAAGCACACCCTATTATTGTTGATAACTCTGAACCAGAACCCGATGTTGCTGTAGTCAAATTACCTAAAAATAAATATTTCCAAAATCATCCTTCGTTTCAAGATATTTACTGGCTAATCGAAATTGCCGATACAACACTAAATTACGATTTGAATAGAAAAAAAGAAATTTATGCAGCAGCAGCTATTGCTGAATATTGGGTAGTTGATGTTAAAGGTAAAAAATTAACGGTATTTACTCAACCTACAAACAACGATTATTTGCTTAAATCGGAGTTGAAGGAGGGAACTATTCAGCCAATTAGTTTTCCTAACATCTCTATCTCGATTAACAAGTTATTTGAGCAATAATTATGATATAGGTTACTTATTTTTGATTGCCAAATGAAGCTGACTGTTGTCTACATTACTCCCAGACAGTCAGCGAAGTTAGCACACTCGTTAATCAAGGTTAACTATTCCCCCCTCTAGGACCTCTTACCAAAGCCGTACCGAGAGGAATTGTACCTAGAACATCACTTGTGCCAAAGATGCGATAGGGAACTATGATTCCCGTCGTTACTCCGCGAACTGTACTTCCTTCCATCACAATTCTAATTTGCTGCCCGACAGGTATTGGCTCATCAAAAGTAACCACAAACTCTTCAAAACCGTAGTTAGTTTCATGAGGAATTTCTTCATTAGTTGCTGGATCAATTACTTTTACCTCATCTAATTCATGAAAAGTGACGCAGCGAACCATCAGGCGATTTAGGGGTTCTGCATTCACATTGACATCAAAGAAGTGATCTTGGGCTGAGTTGAGAATACCAGCTTGAGCAATTGACGGGGGTCGATTCCCCTCAATCATCTCTGTTTCGATGATAGCTCTTTGAGAGAGCAGAGTATTTTCTGTTGCAACCTGT
>JBCBWB010000082.1:0-22763 GCA_039817275.1 Cyanobacteria bacterium J06648_1
CAACTATTAAATAACCTGCAAAAGCTGATAAATAAATACTTATTACTTCCCTACTGTTGTTTTTTTACATCTTTAAATACCTGGTACATCTCTGGTAGCCGTTTATACATCACGAACAGCTTGCGATAGAGCCGACTAGGAACATGAGGCATCCCTGAAACCATTTCTCCAGCGGCGACATTGCCTGTAATACCCGTTTGTCCCGTTGCAATTACCCGATCGCCTACCGTTACCTGATTGGCAACTCCCACCTGTCCTCCTAGCATCACTCCATTACCAATAATTGCTCCTCCTGCAAGTCCTACCTGAGAAGCTAAGGCGCAGTTTTGCCCAATTTGGCAGCCATGACCAATCTGTACCAGATTATCTAGTTTGGTGTTGCGTCCAATACGAGTTTCTCCCACCGCAGGACGATCTACGGCACTATTGCAGCCTATCTCTACGCCATCTTCTAAGACGGTATAGCCAGACTGTTCCATTTTGTACCAGCCTGTTTTCGTCGGTACAAAGCCAAAGCCTTCTGAACCAATTGCAGCACCGCTATGGATAACGCAGTTAGACCCAATCTGCGATCGCTCGTGAATCGTACAGTTAGCGTGGAGGATAGTATCGTTGCCAATAGTCACATCGGGATAAATGACCACATTGGGATGGATGATAACGCGATCGCCAATAGTTACGTTCTCTTGGATAACTACATTTGCCCCTAGATATACGTCTTGTCCTACAGTAGTATTGGGAGGAATAATCGCGCTAGGATGAATTTGAGCTGAAGGTTTGAAGGGTTGGTAATATAGGGCGATCGCCTGAGCGAATAAAAGCCGTGGATCGGCAGTAGCAATCCAGGCAATACCTCTATCTAGAGCTTGATTCTGTAGAGTCTTATCTAGGGGTAAGATCAAGGCCTTGGCTGCTGTTGTTGTTACCATTGCCGCAAATTTTCCCCCTTCTACATAGCTGAGTGAAGCATTGTCTGCTCGATCAATCGCCGCTACTTGTAATAATTCTGGGTCTAAATTCTGATTTTGCTCCAAACTGTTGATACTAGCTGCTTGACCAAGCTTGATGACAAGTTCTTGAAACTTCATGGCAGTCGATAATTATATGGGAATTATATTTAGCAAGAGCAAAAATCATTTTAAGTCATTATCCATAAGTCATGAGCTAGATCGTTGAGCAATAGATCGTCAAACAGCTCATTGTTATTTATTTCTGAGCAAATTTACCAGCAAATATAGTCCATGAGTTTTTATACCAATTTAGTCATTCCCTACTGTATTGATCTGGCTATGTCTGGCTCAAATTTACGGCAATATCGCCAGGCGCTATTAAAAGATGTGAGGGGTGATATTTTAGAGATCGGCTTTGGTACGGGTTTGAATTTACCTCACTATCCAGAGGAAGTGAAGCAGATTACCACCATCGATCCTAATCCTGGAATGCAAAGACTAGCGCGATCGCGGATCGAACAGTCTCAGATTACGGTAGACTACAAAGTGTTGAATGGCGAGAGTTTGCCCATGGATGATGCTAGCTTTGACTCGGTTGTCTGTACCTGGACGCTGTGTAGTATTCCTCTAGCGGAACAGGCGATCGCAGAAGTACATCGTCTACTGAAGCCAGGGGGAAAGTTCTTTTTTATTGAGCATGGCTTGAGTCATGAGGCAAAAATTCAAGTTTGGCAGAATCGTCTTACGCCAATTCAAAAAGTACTGGCTGATGGTTGTCATCTCAACCGCAGTATCGCTGATTTGGTGCAGCAAAAGTTTCCTAATGTCAAGATTGAACAGTTTTATGCCCCAAAGCTACCTAAAGTAATTGGCTATATGTATCGCGGCATAGGCGTTAAATAAGCTTCTTGTCTTGGATCAACATTCTAGATCGGTCTTTGATAGCGATCGACTAAACCAGCTCTTGTATAACATTTTTTTACTAGACAATTTTTGATTTTTAATTATTTTACTAATATTATTTTATTTTTTTGATTAGCATTACAGACAATGTCGAAACAACATAACAAAATACCTATTGGATCGCTATTACAAAATGCTGGCTTAATTTCTGCTGAACAATTACAGCAGGCGTTAGAAATTCAGGCACAGTATACTCAGATGAAGCTGGGAGAAATATTAGTTTTGCAGCAGGGATTAAGAGCCAAAACTATTGATTTTTTTGTTGAAAAATGGCATGAATTGACTTCTCAGGGGCAAATTTTGCCCCTTGGTTACTATCTAAAAAATGCTTCTTTGTTAAACGACAAACAAATCGAAACTATACTTCAGGAGCAAAAAACTAATCAGCAAAAGTTTGGCGTGTTAGCGGTGCAGAAGGGTTGGGTAAAACAGGATACGATTGATTTTTTTCTCAATAATCTTGCTGCCAAACCGCCTCAGATCATATCTTTGACCATGCTGGAGGCATATAATCAAAGTACTCTGCATTTAGAGAAAAAATATGCTGATCATTCACTAATCCTCAGTCGTATTTTAGCATGGACAGGGGGAATTCCGACTCTCACCAAAACTGTTTGTCAGACATTTGCTAAATCCGACTCTAATATCCCTAGCGGTAGCGAAATTAAGGCAGTTGATCGCTTTGTGGAAGGAACACTGATTAGAAATTGGCAAAAAAGCCCAGCAGGTACGTCAATTAGAGCCATTAAACACAGCTTACTCAATAATGTTAGATGCGATTCTTATCTCTTGTTAACCGAGTACCAAGATATTTTTGTCTCTGGATCTAAGCCTGATCAAGATAGTAAAGAACAAAAAGAACTGCTGTTATTAGGCTTAGTTGTTTTAGAAAATGACAGCCTGAAAATTAGCAATATTATCTATCAGCAGATTTTTAATCAAGAGTTCATTATCGAGCATCTCAATAAGTTAAAACCAAAAGATGAGTTGCCAAACCAAGACCCCGAAGATTCTATCGATCGCAACTTTGAGCTTACCCAACCCAACAATTCAATTGTCGAATATGCCCCCGTCGCCTCAATCGCCAAAGTAGTTTCGCCGCCGACGCAAACCGAAGTTGAGGCGGAAGTTAAACCCATAGAGACTCAAAGCGATCGCAATTCTGCCGTAGCAACTCCCGAACCATTAACTAGAATTGGCTCGATTATAACCTGTGCGGCGATCGCTCTGCTGATTCCACTTTTTCTCACCATCAATAACTACTATTCATCCCTCTCAAGATCGGGACGAGATATTGCTAATCCTGAATCGGCACAAGAAGTAGATCAGCTGCGCCAGTCTTGTAATCAATTGAATTTTTCTACTACCGATACGATACTAAGCTCTATCTCTAAATTAGAAGCAGAGCAACAGCAGCTAGCTGAAAACTATCCTGCTAATTGTGAAGTGGCTCTTAATCGACTTAGAGTTATTGCTGCGCCACAGCTAGGAAAAGAAAGCCGCATCTTAGAAGCAATCCGCCAGCTATGTAAAGTTCCTGCCGATTCTGAGATGTATGTTGATGCTGAAGTCTGGCTCAAACGTTGGTACAACTCTGCTAACTGGGGACAGGAGACCAAATTCTACCTCCAGGAAAGAAGCAAATATGATGATAGTGGTTGCCCTGCGGCACATTTTACTGAATATGAATCAAGTCTCCTATAGTCTTTCTGCTGAGAAAAGTTTCGGAGACCATGAAATTGTTTAGAGGAGCCACTAACTAATAAATTGCCTGAAAGTTAAGTTCACTGTGGACTCAAGCCTGAAGATCGCTTCAGCATAATGAGCGCTAATTTACTACGACATTTCCAGCATTTTCTCAATTGGTTTTAGAGCAGCAGCGCGGACGTCTTCGGGTAGGGTAATTTCTGGGGTCTTGTGCTTCATGGCTAAATAAAGCTTTTCCAGAGTGTTCAAACGCATATAAGGGCATTCGTTACAGGCACAGTTTTCCATCCCTGGTGCGGGAATAAACTGCTTATCGGGAGCCGCCTTTTGCATCTGGTGGATAATACCAGGTTCGGTAGCCACAATAAATTTATCGGGGGCGCTTTGCTGGCTATATTTCAGGAGAGCAGTAGTAGAGCCGATAAAGTCTGCATGGCGTAAAACTGGGGGTTCGCATTCAGGGTGAGCGATAATCTCCGCCGTCGGATGCTCGACTTTGAGGGCGATCATTTTCTTCTCAGAGAAGGTTTCGTGAACGATACAGCTCCCATCCCAAAGGACTAAATCTCTGCCTGTTTGCTCCGCAACGTAGCGACCCAAATTGCGATCGGGAGCAAAGATGATCGGCTGGTCTTCTGGGATTTGATTAACGATTTTGACAGCATTAGAACTGGTGCAGATGATATCGCTCAGAGCCTTGATTTCGGCGGTACAGTTAATGTAGGAAATAACTATATGGTCTGGGTGTCTGGCTTTAAAAGTGCGAAAATCTTCAGGAGGACAGCTATCAGCCAGGGAACAGCCCGCTTCTAAGTCTGGCAACAGAACTAGTTTATCTGGATTTAAAATTTTGGCTGTCTCTGCCATAAAGTGTACCCCCGCAAAAACAATTACTTCCGCATCGGTATTTGCCGCCTGTTGGGACAAACCAAGAGAATCACCCAAATAATCGGCAATGTCCTGAATATCAGCTTCTTGATAGTAGTGAGCCAAGATTACCGCATTAAGCTCTTTTTTGAGGTCATTAATAGCACCAAATAGGTCGTCGGGAATTTCATGGCGATCGCTTTTTGGTCGAGCAGCAGTAAACATAGATGATAATCCTTTAATTTATTGGGCTGGAAGTTAAAATTCAGTTTAATTAGCAATTATAGTAATTTCTACTATAAGTCCATTATAGTGCATTTTACCAATATTTGCTGAGATGTTAGATGTGGGGTTATCTCGACAACAGATGCCACAACCTGCCCAGGATTAAAATAGAATAAAGATTGCTCGCGGCGACTCAATTTTTACTTTCTACCTCTTGCTAAAGTATGTCTTTTCATGTTTCCTCTTGGTCAATCAAGAATCCTGTACCGACAATTGTCACTTTTTTGATTTTGGGAATTATCGGTATTGTTTCTTTTCTCACGCTAGGGATTGATGAGTCTCCCAATATAGATGTGCCGATCGTGATTGTGCGGGCGACTCAAAGAGGAGTCAGTCCTACGGAATTAGAAACTCAAGTGACCAAAAAGATTGAGGATGCGGTAGCCAACCTCGACGGGATTGATAATTTAAGTTCGACGATTACCGACGGTAGTTCCAGTACGGTAATTAACTTTGACTTTGGAGTAGATAGCGATCGCGCCATCAACGAAGTCCGTAACGCGATTTCTCAGATTCGTCCCGATTTACCCCAAGATTTAGACGAGCCTAGCGTAACTAAGCTTCAGTTTACAGGGGGCAATGTAGTTACCTATGCCGTATCATCAGACCGTCGTTCGGTAGAAGATCTGAGTAATTTGGTAGATCGCACGATCATTCCCGAACTGCTCAACGTAGACGGTGTCGGACAGGTGGATCGCCTGGGGGGAGTTGACCGTGAGGTAAGAGTCAATCTTGATCCTGCTCGAATCCAGGCATTTGGCATCACCGCGACGGAAATTGATAGTCAGATTGCCCAGTTTAACGTTAACCTCTCAGGAGGGCGATCGGAAGTTGGCGGGAGAGAGCAGAGCGTCCGTACTTTGGGTAGTGCCGAGAGCGTTCGAGACCTGAGCAAATATCCGATTGAGTTAGGCAATGGTGATACTGTTCCCCTATCTAATTTTGGCGAGGTGGCAGATGGTTTTGAGGAGGCACGTCAGAAAGCCATGCTAGACGGTGAGCCAGTGGTTGCTTTTGCCGTTAAGCGCAGTTTGGGCAGCACCCTAGTTTCAGTGGAAGAAGCTGTAACTAAAGAAATAGCTGAGTTAGAAAAAACTTTGCCTGAAGATTTAAGGCTAGAGCTGATCTTTACGACTGCGGATGAAATTCGGGCTTCCTACCGCGGGACGATTAATTCACTAGTCCTAGGCTGTTTACTGACAGTATTAACCGTGGGACTTTTCCTCAAAGACTGGCGCGTCACTCTGATTACGGGAGCCGCTTTACCCCTATCAATCATTCCTACCTTCTGGGTAATGAAGTCTTTGGGCTATACCCTTAACAGCATGAGCCTGTTAGCCTTGGCTTTGGCGGTGGGGAATCTGGTCGATGACGCAATTTGCATGATCGAAAACATTGATCGCCATTTGCAAATGAAGAAAAGACCGTTTCAGGCAGCTCTAGATGCCTCACGAGAAATCGGATTAGCCGTAGTCGCCACCACCGCAACTATTGTCGCCGTATTTATTCCTGTCGCTTTTATGGGCGGGATTCCTGGACAATACTTTGAACCATTTGGGGTAACGGTGGCAGTTTCTACTATGTTTTCCACTCTGGTAGCCACGACGGTAACGCCGATGCTGAGTGCTTATTTACTCAAGCCAAAAAAGCAAACCTTTGAATGTCCCCGTTTCCGCGCTTTGACTGCCGTAGACTATGATATTACCCCCATCGGCAGTCAGATCACCAAGGTAGAAACCGCTTCAATTCGCGCCTTTAGTAATTCCTCCCAAGACTTTGATCCCAGCGCTAGAAGTAAACGTCAGCCCTATCGTTTTCTACTCAATCTCGCCTTGAGAAATCGTGTTACGACTTTGATTCTGGCAGCAACCTTCTTCTTTGGTAGTCTTCAGCTAATTCCTTTTATTCCCAAGGGTTTATTTGATGCAGGAGATACAGGGCTGAGTATTGTCCAGGTCGAATTACCACCTGGTTCGCAGCTAGAAGATACGGAAGCAGTCATGATGCAGCTA
This sequence comes from Cyanobacteria bacterium J06648_1, assembly GCA_039817275.1. GTDB lineage: Bacteria > Cyanobacteriota > Cyanobacteriia > Cyanobacteriales > Xenococcaceae > Waterburya. The sequence goes on from JBCBWB010000082.1 coordinate 6,785, forward strand.
GATGAAACTATTCGTCAGCAACCAGAAGTAGATAGTATTTTGCAGGAAATCGGCTCGGAAGGTGAAGTAAACACAGGTGTGTTGTCGGTAAAGTTACTGCCCAAAAACGAACGGGATGTCTCCCAGCAGGAGTTGCAAGATCGACTACGGGAAGTGTTTCAGCAAATTCCTGGAGCCAGAATTAGCTTCCAAAGCCGCGGCGCAGGAGGGAGCGATAAAGATGTTTCTTTAATTCTCCGTAGCAGTAACCCACAGATATTAGCCGAGACAGCCAATAGCTTAGAGAAGCAGATCCGCGAAATTCCTGGCTTGGTTGATGTAACTACCAGCGCCAGCCTCGTAAAGCCTGAAGTTATTATCCAGCCCGATCCTCAAAGAGCTGCCGATCTAGGCGTTTCTGTCCAGGCGATCGCCAATACAGCATCCCTGGCATCCATTGGCAATAACGAATTTAGCCTCGCCAAATTTAATCTGCCCGATCGCCAAATTCCCATTCGTGTCCAGATTGACCCCGAAAAACGTCGGGATATCAATACCCTGACAAATCTAGCGATTCCTGCCCGAAACGGTTCTCTAGTACCCCTGAAAGCGGTGGCGACTATTCGTCTTGGTAGTGGTCCTGCCACCATTGAGAGATTTGATCGCAATCGCCAGGTAACGGTAGAAGCAAATCTCCAGGGCATATCTCTTGGTAGTGCGATCGAGCAAATTCGCGCTTTACCCACCATGACTAACTTACCTCCAGCGGTCAAAGAAGAACCTGCTGGGGATGCCGAGATTATGCGAGATGTCTTTACTCGTTTTGGTGGTGCGCTGGCGCTGGCAATTATCTGCATCTATGCCATTTTAGTTTTACTCTATAACAACTTTGTTTATCCCATGGCGATTCTAGTAGCTTTACCCCTATCCGTCGGTGGCGCATTGCTAGGGCTGCTGGTCACGCAAAAAGAATTGGGACTGTTTGCCCTAATCGGGATTGTCCTGTTGATGGGGCTGGTGACTAAAAATGCCATTCTCCTGGTAGATTTTGCCCTTGCAGGCATGAAAGAAGGAAAACCTCAGCGTAAAGCCGTAATTGCCGCAGGTGTATCTCGTTTACGCCCGATTCTGATGACATCCATCTCTACCGTGGCGGGGATGTTGCCGATCGCCCTCGAATTTGGTTCCGATGGCGAAATTCGTAGTCCTATGGCGATCGCCGTCATTGGCGGTTTTACGACCTCAACTCTATTAACTCTGGTAGTTGTTCCCGTTTTGTTTACCTATGTCGATAGTCTAATTAAGAATCTAGGTAAGTATCTGGGTTTGAATAGCGCCAAGCAAGCAAAGAGTAGTGTAGTGGCTGAAAGTGAATGACTGTTAAGCTTGAGTTTTGAGTGTAAATAGCAATCGTCATCATGTAAATATGGCGATCGCCATATTTAACTAGAATCGTGATTCGTTTTACATTTAGCTGCTGCGGACTGGGATCTAATTATTTGACCCAAAGTATTAAAATTGAATAATTATTTATAACTACTAAATTTTGGCAAGCTGCCATGCTATCTAAAAAAAGCGATCGCCTTGCGATTAAGGGAATTATATTAACCAGTTTGTTAACTCTATTTAGTGGCTGCGGTAATAGTGCCGCTCTCGAAAGCTTAATCAGTGCTGATCCTGCTTTAAAAGAAACTCAGACGGCAGAAGTATCAAACCAAACCCAATCTAACCCGCCTGAAGACTCATCATCAACTGAAAACCCACCAGTCAATCCAGAGAATCCTCAAGCTAATAATAATCAATCGGCAGAGCCTGTTCGTGACAATAGCGAAAATGCGGCTGACCCTCCTCCCAAAAGTTCAATTTCTGATCTGCTGCTCAATTTTCCTGAGACTTTTCCTGTTTATCCTCAAGCCGAACTACAGGAAATCAAGTCTGATGAAGCGGAAAACTCTGGTATGTTGACCTGGACTACCCCAGACAACCGCAAGGCTGTAGCCGATTACTATCAGGCAGAATTATCTACTAATGACTGGGACATCATCAAACCCTTTACGATTAGACCAAAGCAAAAAGTAGCTAGAGCGATCGCTGTCAAAGAAGATCTGCGGGTGGAACTGTCCTTGTTATCGGGAACCAAAAAAGAAGGGGCTAAGGCTCAACCTACCAGACTATCAGTGGTTTACCATCCCTTAGACCGTGATCTTCCGCCGTCAAGCATTTCTCAATGGTCAAACTCCGAAGACGAAGAAAACTCCGAAGCAGCAGAATCTCCTGCTGTTGAACTAGAAGAAAATAGTCAAGCGTCAAACAAACAGGCTCAATCTGCCTCAACGCCGCCTGAGCCTCAACCTGAGTCTCAACCCGAACCAATCTCGGCAGGAAATTCCTATAGTTCAGCCGATACCGATTTTGCCGATCTTGATGAAGTTCCCACCCAGCTACAGCAGCCCATCGAGTCTGTTGCCGCATTAGATATTTTGACTCCTTATACGGGAAAGGCCAACGTCGAGCTAACTAAATTTGCCCCAAATGAAGTGATTACTCGTGGTGAATACGCCCGCTGGCTAATTGCTGCCAATAATCGCTACTATGCTGACAATCCTAGTAAAAAGATTTACGTTGCTGCCAAAACCACTCAGCCAGCTTTTAATGACGTTAAGTCTAAACATCCCGATTTTGAGGCGATTCAAAGTCTAGCCGAAGCAGGTCTAATTCCTTCTCGCCTAACCGAAGACAGTACCAATTTGCTCTTTCGTCCTGATGCGCCTCTAATTAGAGAAGATTTAGTTACTTGGAAAGTCCCGCTAGATACTCGTAAATCTTTACCTAAGGCTTCGATTGAGGCAATAGAAGAAAGCTGGGGATTTCAGGATGCTGCCGCGATTGATTCCTCTGCCGTGCGAGCCTTATATGCCGATTTCCAAAATGGCGATCGCGCTAACGTTAGACGGATGTTTGGCTACACAACTTTATTTCAACCAAAAAAACCTGTTACTAGAGCCGAAGCCGCTGCCTCTCTCTGGCATTTTGGCTTTCAAGGAGATGGCATTACGGCAAAAGAAGCCTTAGAGTCAGTGGCGGAAACGGAAAGTTAGCGGTTAAATATTGGTCGAATATTTAATCTGGGGTAAAAAACCATTTTGCCCCAAAAGTGGGGAGTAGGAAGCAAGTTGATCGGCAAGTTATTATCTGGTGCAGTAAAACTCTATTTGCGATCGCAGGTTGAGCGGGTAGAAAACCTACAGGTCAAGATTGGTGGCAAAAGTAAGCAGATTTTACAGGGTTACATACCTGAAGTTTGGCTCAGTTGCGATCGGGCTATCTACCAAGGACTACATTTAAATCAGATCCAGCTTAACGGGACTAACATTGCCGTCAATTTGCCCGAAGTGATCAAAAAGCAACCCTTAAAGTTAATTGAGCCTATATTTATTGACATTGCTTTGAAGTTGAACACGGTCGATCTACAGGCTTCTCTAGCCTCTGATCTGCTGCGAAGTGGTTTAGCCGATCTTTGGCGCATGATTCTCGCGGCTCAAGATTCTACCGAGCTAGATCGAGAGACAATTGCCTGGCAGAAGATTGCGATCGTCAACGAATCATTAGTTTTATTAGGAAGATATCAAGATGCATCAGGAGAGACTAAAAAGCTAACTTTGACTACAGAAATAAGCCTCAAAGACGATCATTGCTTGTGTTTGGCACCATTAAAAATTGCTAGCGATTCATTACAGAACGGAACACTAGAACGTCAGCTAGAAATCGACTTAGGAACAGATGTGGCGATCGCCAATTTAACTATGGAATCAGGACAAATTCTCTGCACGGGCAAAATCAGAGTCAATAATTAAAATAGCTGATGGCTGATAGCTTACAGCCAAACAGAAGACTACTCTCAATTCCAGCTTTCAATTCAAGATGAAACAAAGCTTGACTTTTTACTTCGATCTTTGGGAGTCTGCAAGAAGATTGTTCCATCAACTAGCGTCATGACTTTATCTGTATACAATACTCTTACCCGTAGCAAATCAGAGTTTCACACCATTGAAGAGAATAAGGTGCGGATGTATTGCTGTGGCATCACGGTTTATGACTATTGTCATTTGGGTCATGCTCGTACCTGCTTGGTGTGGGATGTAGTGCGTCGCTATTTACAGTGGAGTGGCTATGAAGTCAACTATATCCAGAATTTTACTGATATTGACGACAAGATTCTTAAGCGTGCCAGCCAAGAAGGAATATCGATGGAGGCGGTAACAGAGAAATATATTGCCGCCTATTTTGAAGACATGGCGCGCTTGGGTGTTGGGGAGGCAGATGCCTATCCCCGTGCAACTCATACTCTGGACGGCATTAAGCGACTGGTAGCAGAGCTGGAGCAAAAAGGCTTTGCCTATCCAGCATCAGGGGACGTTTACTATGCAGTGCAAAAATTTTCTGACTATGGCAAGCTGTCGGGGAGAAAGCTAGAGGATATGCAGGCGGGAGCCAGCGGTAGAGTTACGACAGAAGATCCAGAAGAGACAAAAAAACAATATCCCTTTGATTTTGCCCTATGGAAAGCCGCTAAAGACGGCGAACCTGCCTGGGAGTCTCCCTGGGGGAATGGTCGTCCTGGCTGGCATATAGAGTGTTCGGCAATGGTGCGAGAGAGATTGGGAGAGACGATTGACATTCATGTTGGTGGGGGAGACTTGACCTTTCCTCATCATGAAAACGAGATCGCTCAATCTGAAGCAGCTACAGGTAAGCCTTTGGCTAATTATTGGCTACACAACGGCATGATTATTGTCGAAGGGAAAAAGATGTCTAAATCTTTGGGCAACTTTATTACGATCCGCGAATTGCTTGATCGCTATGAGCCAATGGCGGTGCGACTATTTATCTTGCAGGCTCAATATCGTAAGCCAGTAGACTTTACAGAAACGGCTTTGACTACGGCAACGAATAGCTGGTCAACCCTTGAGGAAGGACTGCTGTTTGGCGCTAACTATGGCGAACAGCTTGGCTTTTCTGGTAGCAACGCTATAGATCAGGAATTGATTGATCGCTTTAAGTCTGCCGTTGATGATGACTTTAACTTTGCAGGCGGATTGGCAGTAATGTTTGAAATTGCCAAAAATCTGAGTAAGGAAGGGAATATCCTAGTTCACCAGGGAGCAGTTGACACGGACATTGCTCAATTAGAAACACAGTGGCAAACCTTGACCCAGCTAGCGGCTATTTTGGGTTTTGAGGCTAGTCTCGCATCAAGTAACCCTCAGACAGACGGCTTGAGTGATGCGGATATAGATGCCTTAGTGCAGCAGCGTAACCATGCTAGAAGTAACAAAGACTATGCGGAGAGCGATCGCCTACGGGACGAGCTACAGGCACAGGGGATTACTTTGATCGATAAACCAGGCGGAGTAACAATCTGGAATCGCGGTTAGAGCAGATTTATTGCTTAAAATTACGCTTGTCACCCCAACAACGCCTAAGCCGAAATAATGGCAATATGAACGATCCCATCCCCCTGATTAACCAACGGGTTTTGCACATGACCGATCACCAAACCTTCTATTTTGGCGCGGACAGAAATTCTGGCTTCACCAAAAGCATTGGTAATATAGCCTAATTCCTGCTTTTTGCTCACGCGATCGCCCAAGTTAACTAAAAGGTGGAAAATACCACCACAGGAGGCGCGAATCCAACGGCTTTTATCGGCTCTGAGAGACTCGCCTACGGTAGGCGCTAGATCATCCTGATACATCTGCAAGTGTTTCATTACGCCCATAATTCCTGCCACGCCGACCTTGATCGCCAGCGGGTCGAAACGCAGTGCTTCCCCCGCTTCATAGAGGAGGACGGGAATACCTTTTTTCGTGGCAGCATGACGCAGAGAACCATCCCTGGTCGTCGAGTGCATCATCAACGGTGCGCCAAAAGCCTTGGCACAGTTTAAGGTTGCCTCATCTTCTAAATTTGCTCTAATCTGAGGCAAGTTGGTGCGATGTACTGCCCCCGTATGCAGATCGATGCCATAATCACTGCGATTGACAATTTCCCGCATAAACAGATCGGCTAACTGCGAAGCCAGCGAACCATTTTCTGAACCTGGAAAAGAGCGATTTAGGTCACGGCGATCGGGAAGATAGCGAGACTGTTCGAGAAAACCAAAGACGTTGACAATAGAGACGGCAATAATTGTCCCTCGTAACTTTTGGGGATCAATCCTGCCCAAGATCTGAGCAATAATCTCTACTCCGTTTAGCTCATCGCCATGAATAGCCGCACTCAGCCAGAGAGTAGAGCCAGATTCTACGCCATTAACTACGGTAACGGGCAAAGATACCAGAGTTTGGGTTACCAAGCGGCTGACAGGCAGTTCAATACGGCGTAACTGACCAGGCTTAATCGTCTCTTTGGCAATTTCAATGATATTGTCAGACACTAAGCTAATAATTTATAAGGTCATGGGAATCTGATTCGGCGGCGTTTTGGGCAATAAAATCAATTATTTTGCCTGCCACATCGATCTTAGTCGCTTTTTCAATACCTTCAAGTCCAGGAGAAGAGTTTACTTCCATAACTACAGGCCCATGATTGGAACGAAGCAGATCTACTCCTGCCACTTTTAATCCCATAGCTTTGGCTGCCCTAGTAGCTGTATCTATCTCTTCAGGAGAAAGATCTATTTTGCTGGCATTGCCGCCACGATGGAGATTAGAACGAAAATCGCCCTCTGCCCCCTGTCGTTTCATTGCCGCCACCACTTCATTGCCCACAACAAAGCAGCGTAGATCTGCCCCGCCTGCCTCTTTGATAAACTCCTGTACCAAAATATTGGCATCTAGACCCCGAAAAGCTTCAATGACCGATTTGGCAGCCTGATAAGTTTCTGCTAACACGACGCCAATTCCCTGGGTTCCCTCCAGCAGCTTAATCACCAACGGTGCGCCACCAACAGTTTCAATCAACCCATCAATATCTTGAGTCGCATGGGCGAATCCTGTGATGGGTAGACCAACCCCTTCTCTCGCTAAAATCTGCATTGATCGCAGTTTATCCCGACTGCGGGAAATTGCCTGGGATTTATTGGGGCTAAAGACATCCATTACTTCAAACTGTCTGACCACCGCAGTACCGTAAAAGGTCTTAGAAGCGCCAATACGCGGAATAATCGCGTCAAAATTCTCTAACGGCTTACCCCTGTAGACAATCGCGGGTTTCTTAGAGGTGATATTCATATAGCAACGCAGATAATCGATCACTCTCATATCATGACCCTGTTCTTCCCCCGCTTCTCGCAAGCGCCTGGTCGAGTAAAGATTTGCATTTTGCGAAAGAATTGCTATTTTCATGTACTTGTGAACTAACGATAAGTTTTGTTCAAGCTAAAGACTATCTCTATATATTGTTACGGCTTACGCCTAATTTGGAGGTAAGAGCCACCTGGATCGACTAAAAACTTATTACGCACAGCCTGTCTACCTAGCAACATCCGAAAGCCCATTACGTCCCGATCAGTGAGAGAAAGTTCAATCGACCAAATATGCTCTCCCACCTCAATGTTAGTTTTTATAACTGGTCGGAGTTGAGCAATACCACCAGAGTTACGAATTTCGCGGTATTCTAGCAGTTCGGCTTCTGCGGTAACAGTGGTTTGACGATCGCGCTGCTGGGGATGAACCTGAAAACGAATGATTTGTTTACCCTGATGGGATAATTCTTGAATATTGAAAGCATGAATTGCCGAAGATCTCGCTCCAGTATCTATTTTTGCTTTAACCCTGTCTATGTTTAACTCGGGTAAACTGACGAATTCACGCCAGCCGATAATCTGCGACGATAATTTGGCTGCTTCGGCATTATGGCGATCGCGGTTATGAGACACTTAAAGATGCTTGGGATAAGGGTTTATGAGATTTTTCTGGTATCAGCAGATTAAAATCCAATCTGAATTTTTTGATGCTTTAAGATGTTCAACTTGAGATTTGAATTAACAATAGGCTAAAGATCAGCAAAATTGCTGATCTTTTTAGTCAAATAACCGAAGCTATCGATGATTATTATTTGTATTATTGTTTATATCTAAAATAATCTCTTCTGTATGATAATTTAACTTCAGATCAAAAAATTTATAAGAAAAAGGCACCAGCAAAAACTGATACCTTTGGAGTCCCACGAACTGTAATGTACCAAAGTTTGGTACTCATACAGGATAGTCCGAATTTTCTCCTGTAATGTATAAAACCTTACCATTTTTCTTTGATTTTATCAGCAGGTAATTTGGTTCTTAAACATTTATTTAGCTATTGACTTTGATCCAGGCTGCTTCAGCCGCTCTTTTTTCGGCTTCTTGTTTGCGGCGATCTTTGCCAACACCACATATCTGACCGCAAATCGATACCTGAGCCGTGAATTCTTTGGCATGATCGGGCCCAGACTCACTAATAATTTGGTATACGGGTTTAGTTTGGCGATTGGCTAATGCCCACTGCTGCAAACGATTTTTGCTATCAATAAATGTAGCCTGGGGATTCGCTAGGTCATTTAGCGCATCTAATGAATAACTATTAGAGTGATTGACAATCTTTCTGGCCAGGGGTTGAAAAATATGCCTAATGTACTCTCTTACCGCTTCAATTCCCGTATCTAAGAAATATGCCCCTATAACAGCTTCAAAGGTGTCATTAAGCAGAGAAGGGTTAATCCTGCCTCCTTCTTTTGCCGTCCCCTTTCCCAAGCGCATTAACTCGCCTAACCCAAACATTGCCCCTAATTTTCCTAGCTGTTTTTCATCCACCAGCCGCGATCGCAAATGAGTCAATTGGGCTTCGTTAATCGTCGGATACATCTGATACAGCATCTCTGCTACCACAAACCCCAGTACGGCGTCTCCTAAGAATTCTAGCCGCTCATTATCCTCTCCCGCCAAAGGGTTTTCGTTGGCGTAAGAACGATGAGTTAAGGCCAGAGCAAATAGATCTGAATTATTAAACTGGGGCAGATTAGGGCACATTGCTTGAGTCAGAATACCAGCTTGGTCATTATGGATTCATTATTAAGTTTTACAACAAAAGAGATAAATTATCTAGTTAGAAACGAAGTAATTAATAACCAAAAACTAATTGGTTTAAAGTTGGCAATTATTTAATGAGTAGGATCGACAGATTTGAGCAAGAAAAGCACCAGAAAATTGAAGAGCTAGTCCAGCAAGTTTTGCAATTGACAAATGATACTCAAAAGCAAGGTGCAATTCATCAAATTGCAGTAATGATATTGCGATCGCGACCTTTGTGTCGGCGATTTAACGGAACCCCCTTGATAGGTGTTTATCAGGCAATTTACTTAAAAGCAAAAGAGCAGTTGATCAAGAATATTGCAGCGCAGGTAAAGTTAATCCAACAGGAGCCTCTCCCCGCACCAAGTCGATATGTAAATCGGCTTAATGCAGCTTACTTATATGAATTGCAAACTCATGTTTTTCATAAAATTGTTAATGATGGATATCTTAAAAAGATGGGCATAGCAGCTCAAAACTTTCCTGTTAATAGCGAATTAAGGACTTATGCTCTAACTGAGTTGATTAGAGCAATCAAATTTTCGGGTAGGCTTTGCAAGCCACATAAAAAAAAGTTTTCTGCTAATCTCTATCAAAATTTATATGAGGAAGCGTTAACTGAAACCTTATGCTATGTTTGCCTGAATATTGATCTGTACGATCCTGAACGTGGAGATAAAAAGTTCATGAACTGGGTTAATTTCAAATTAGATAAATCTCTCTTAAAATGTTATGAACAGTACAATCGTTACGCTAGATTTGAAATTCCTTCATCCCAGAATCTAGAGCAAATAGTTCAGCCTGTACCAGCCTCGGATCTAACCCAGGTTTTGTGGGAATATCTCCAACGAGATCCTGACCGCATTTTTAGCACCACTCACATCAGAAATAGACCAGATGCCAATTTCACCAAAGTGGCGTTGGCAAAATTTTCGGGTCAAAGTTGGGAGCAAATTTCTCAAAAGTTCAATATTCCTGTGCCGACTCTAAGCAGTTTCTACAATCGCTGGTGTCGTCGCTTTGCTCCCCTGCTAGACACAGAATTAAAACAATATTTTTAAACGTTGCAATTTAAGAGATTTATGAACACAAATGCTAAATCTGAAATATTTAAAGTCAATCTACCTTTGGCAGCTCATGTTCAAGCCGAAAAATTTCGCCGCTATCAATCTATTGGTAGCAAAGCAAAGCAAGTATATCTCAATACCCTCGGTGTTTTTGCCGCCAACTCCTATTTAAATCTAATCGGCTGGTCTACAAGTCTAGAACAGAGCGATAGCTGGAATCCGATTGCTCAAACCATGTTAAATGTGGCGGATCTGCAAATACCTGGATATGGCAAGATAGAGTGCTGCGTCGTAACTTCCCCACAAAGCAAAGCAGTTGTGCCGCCAGAAGTTTGGTCAGGGCGAATTGCTTATTTGGTAATTATGTTGGATCAGACTTTAGAATCAGCCGAAATCCTGGGGTTTGCCCGTAAAATTAGCCAGCCTAAATTACCTTTGACTGAGCTGGAACCTGTGAACAAATTTCCGAGCTACCTAAGCCAGCAGAAGCGCATTGAACCAATCTCGACGGTGGGCTTGAGTAGCTGGATGCGCGGCACTTTAGACTGTGGTTGGCAAAATCTGGACGAGCTATTTTCACCTCCCGTGGCAATGAGCTTCAGAAGCAAGCAATTGGTAGAAGCACCCTTGGCTCCTGTCTGCGAGAGTCGAGTAAAGCTGGCTAAATTGGGTAAAGATAGAGAACATACGATCGCTTTAATTTTAAATGTTCAGCCTCTTAGCGCGACGGAGTTTAATGTTTCGGTTAAGGTAAGCAATTATCAATACGAGCATCACTTACCAGAAGGACTAGAGCTGGTAATTGTTGACCGCTATGGTCATCCAGTTATGATTGCTCAGGCTAATGAGACAGAAACAATTGAGTTTTGCTTTAGTGGCGAAATCCAGGAAAATTTTGCGGTAGAAATTGCTTTAGATGACTGGTTTATCGTCGAAAATTTTACAATCTAAGTTTAGACATCACCGTATTATAGTGATGGAGTGAATTTCTTTTCTTTCACCTCAAAAGCCTATGATTAAATCAGAGAAACAATTGCTGAACACGATTAATGGCAAAGTTAGTAGTCCTCAACTTTAGTGGCAGTTTAGAATCGGGATTTCTGGTAAATTCGGAAATCAGGCAAGAAGAAAGTTTTTCCGAACGAGGACGTTCGGGCAGTTTGCCACCAGCAACAAAATTAAACTATTACCTAAGCACCTGGCAACAGCTTTATAACCAGCTAGGGGACAATCAGCGAATCAGACCTCAGCAGATTATCTACGATGGTTCGATTAATCCCCACAAGCAACTAACCAAGTTAGCCAAGCAGCTAGAGCAAGAATTTCTTCAGTGGCTCGACTCGGTAGAATTTAGTCCGATTGATAGATATCTGCGGGAAGAATTAAATCGCGATGAACCCGCACGAGTCTTAATCTGTAGCGATCTCCCCGAAATTTATCAACTGCCTTGGTGCTGTTGGGATTTGGTGGCAAACTATCCTCAGCTAGAGATTGCCGTTAGTAGCCCCAACTTTGCTCGCGTATCAAACATTGCGTCACCACAACGTCAGCCAAAGGTTAGAATCTTGGCTATTTTGGGTGATAGCGAAGGAATTAACCTCGAAGCAGATCGGATCTTTCTTCGCAGCTTGAAAACTGGAGACGTTACGTTTTTAACAGAACCGACAATTCCTCAACTATATAGCTATCTCTGTCAGGAAACCTGGGATATTGTTTTCTTTGCGGGACATAGTCGCACTTTAGATAGACAAGGAATCCTCTATCTCAATGCCCAAGATCAGCTAACCATAAAAGAGTTAAAGCATGGATTTAGGCAGGCGATCGCTTCGGGCTTACAGCTAGCGATTTTCAACTCCTGTGATGGCTTGGGTTTAGCAGAAGAATTAGGTCAATTATCTTTGCCTCAGTCAATTGTCATGCGGCAACCTATCCCTGACGAAATGGCGCAGCAGTTTATTAAATGTTTTTTACAGTCTTACGCGGCAGGAAATCCTCTCTATCTAGCAATGCGGAAAGCCAGAGAGCAATTACAGAGCAGGGAACAACAGTTTCCTTGCGCTAGTTGGCTACCAGTTATTTATCAAAATCAGGCTGTAATTCCACCACAATGGTCAGATTTTCTGGCAGAAAGTCATTCTCCTGCCCCTGAGCCAAAATTGCGTGGCTTTAAGCAACAAATTACGGCGATGATCTCGATCGCCGCCATTACGACCATATTAATTTGGCTGCTACAGTTTTGGGGCTGGCTAGAAGCAGCCGAATTAAACGCTTACGATCGCCTGATGGTTTGGCGCTACAATCCCCCCGTTGATGAACGAGTTTTAGTTTTGACAATTGACGACCGAGATATAGCCTACCAAAACGAACAGGGTTGGAGCATGAATATGCGCGGTTCTTTAGCAGACGCGGCTTTAAACCAGCTAGTACAGAAATTAAACTCAGCTCCCGTCAAAGCGATCGCCTCAGACGTAATTCACGATTTTCCATTTGATGCGGAGTTAGCCAATACCATTGCCCAGAACGACAATTTTATCGCCATCTGCCGTATTGAAAACAAGCCCATAGCAAGTATCGCTCCACCAGAACAGCTCGAAATCCAACAGCTTGGCTTTAGCAATTGGGCAATTGACCAGGATCATACTATCCGTCGTCAGATTTTAGGAATGACCCCAGACAATCTTTGCCAGAGCAGCCTGTCTCTGAGTCTGCGTTTGGCTTTAAAATACCTAGGTGATGTCCCCACCAAATTTGATTCAAGATCGCCTTTAGAGATTGCTCAAACAGCGTTTCCTCGGCTGCAATCGAGCAGTGGCGGTTATCGTTTAGCTGAGACGGAGACTGATGGTTATCAAATATTACTGAACTATCGACGGAGTATACCCAACACCATCCCTATCCGAGAAATTCTGCTCAAACCCCAATCAGAGATCAATAAGTTGGTCAAAGACAAACTAATTTTGATCGGCGTTGATGGCTTAACTCAGGACTTACACTATACTTCCTACGGCAGAGGAAAACAGGCAAATCGCCTTCCAGGAGTCTTGATCCATGCCATGATGACGGGGCAAATTATTGATATCGTTCAGGGAAAACAAAAGTTATTGCGTTGGGTATCAGAACCCCTAGAAATTCTCTGGATTGCCGGCTGGGCTACAGTTGGCGCAGCTATAATTTTGCGACTAGGGCGATCGCCAGCTAAAATCATTCTGGCGCTGGCTACTGCTTTCGGCGTTCTCTTTTATGCTTGCTGGCTATTGCTGCTCAACGGCATCTGGATTCTGGCGATCGCTCCTGCTTTGAGCCTAATGGTGTCGGCAACGATTACCCTGGCTTATAGTAGAAAATAGCTCCTCATACATTCAACCTATGCTGCTTGTTGTCATCTTAGTTTTGCTGCTCATCGGCAACTGGTTTTTTAGCGAAACCCTAGTCTTGATTCCTGTAGATCTCTCGATTCGCTTGGGTTCTCTCAGTTGGTGGATCCTAGCCCTAATTTCCCTAGCGGCGATCGCCTGGTGCATTAGTGATGATTACTGATGATTGTTGATTGTTAATTGTTAATTGTTGATTGACGACAAACTTGCTTTCAACGATTCCAAAAGATTCATGGGGACATTCAACTGATTGAGCTGCCAACGCTCGTTTTCAGGATGCTCTAGATCGTAACCGTGATAGTCTGTTCCCCCTGTCATCAATAGATTATGTTCCTGGCATAATTCCTTGAGGCGATTTACCTTATTGTTGCCATGATGGGGATGGTACACCTCCAGTCCCATTAATCCTGCGGCGAGTAACTCTGGCAGCACATCTTCTACTTTGCCACCACGGAATAGATAAGGGTGTGCCCAGACAGGAATTCCACCACAGGCACGGATCAAACCAATTCCATCTTGAATCGAAAACTTTTCATAATGAACATAGGCAGGCTTGTCTTCGCCCAAAAATCGTTCAAATGCCTCTTGGCTTGAGCTGACGTAACCCGCATGGATCATAGCGCTAGCGATGTGAGGACGACCCAAAGCCATATTGCCATCTAAGCCAGCTAATTCTAGGGGATAACCCATTTCTGCTAGATTTTCTACCATTTGCCTCGCCCGACGCTTTCTGCCTGCCAAACGCTCGGCTAGAGGCTCTGCTAGTAGTTCTCGACGAGGATAGTAGCCTAAGATGTGCAGTGATCGTCCGTTGTGAACGGTACTTAACTCCACTCCAGGCACAATTTCGAGATCATACAGTTGCGCCGCCGCGATCGCCTCATCCCAACCATGCAACGTATCATGATCGGTAATTGCCAGGGCTTTAACACCATTAGCTGCCGCCCGCGCCACAAGCTGTTGAGGAGTCAAAATGCCGTCTGAATATGTCGTATGAGCATGAAGTTCAATCATTTAGATTTATACTTGCTATCAATTTTTATCTTGTCTGAAGGGCTGTGGAGTACTGTATACAGGCTTCTTTAGCTCTTAACCTCATTATAGGTAAAGCTCAAAGCTTTCCCCATCTTCTGGCAGTAGATTAACCAAGTAGTAACTACACTCATCATTGGAATAACGCTGAATAAATTTTGAGAGCGATGCCAAAAAAGCGATCGCTTGTAAAGAAGTAACAAGAATTATCCTCAAAGTCGCACAATTGTTGAGGACAAATACGGAGTTGCAACTTAGACACTCGGTTACGTTATATTCAAATACGATCCCGTCACCCAAAAGACAGTAACCAGTCTTCAGCAATTTTAGATTTCAGATTAATACTTCAGATAACAATATGAATTGGGTAACAAGCCTGTGGAAATTCTCCCGTCCTCATACCATTATTGGCACTAGCCTGAGTGTTCTGGCGCTGTATCTTATTTCCGTAGCCACAACAGGTACGCCAATCGCCGCTGTTAATCTAGAGCAATTGTTAGGCGTTTGGTTTGCCTGTATCTGCGGCAACATTTATATAGTCGGCTTGAATCAACTCTACGATGTGGAAATAGACCGCGTAAATAAACCCGATCTACCCTTAGCTTCAGGTGAATTCACGATCAAACAGGGTAAATTAATTGTTGCAGCGACGGGAATTCTCTCTCTGATCGTCGCGGCGTTAGCTGGAAGATGGTTATTCGCAACGGTTGCCATCAGCCTAATCATCGGTACAGCCTATTCTACTCCCCCAATTCGTCTCAAGCAATTTCCTTTTTGGGCAGCTTTTTGCATCTTAACGGTGCGGGGAGTAATTGTGAATATAGGACTATTTTTGCACTATGGCGATCGCTTTAACGGCAGAGAAGCCTTAAATCCTTACGTTTGGACGCTGACTTTATTTATTCTTTTGTTTACGGTGGCGATCGCGATTTTTAAAGACGTACCAGATCTAGAAGGAGACAAGCAGTACAATATCAACACCTTTACCCTAGTAATTGGTAAGCCAGCGGTGTTTAACCTCTCCCGTGGCGTAATCACTATTTGCTATTTAGGCACAATCGCCGCAGGTTTATTCTGGCTACAGTCTCTTAACGTTAGCTTTTTCGTTGCTAGCCATCTAGTTTTGTTGGGACTACTGTGGTGGCGCAGTCGTGATGTCGATCTAGAACAAAAAAGCGCGATCGCCGATTTTTATCAGTTCATCTGGAAGCTATTTTTTGCCGAGTATCTACTCTTCCCCATCGCCTGTTTCATTACCGTTGTCGATAACTACCGTCTTTGATTATGGTTGTTGCGGGTAAAAAGCGATTGCCTGTCTGCTTAATTTTATTTAGTGTGATCGCGTTTCCATTTACTCAAAAAGATTATAAAAAGATACTCCACACCGATAAATATATTTTACATTCCTAGTGACAAGAATATATTTGTTCACTTTTGCCGTTGCAGCTAATGGTGTTAAAGCCCTGGCAATTACCGAT
>JBCBWB010000083.1:0-22694 GCA_039817275.1 Cyanobacteria bacterium J06648_1
ACCCCCTTCTCTCTTTTGAGTTGGGGCTTTGTTCTATTTAGTTTTTCTTTATTTCTGCCTGAGTTTGTTATTTGGGTAGCCAAGTGCGGAGAGGATAACCGCTGAAAGCATCTAAGTGGGAAGCCCACCTCAAGATGAGTACTCTCATGGTGTAAACCAGTAAGGTCACGGGAAGAACACCCGTTAATAGGCGTTAGGTGGAAGAGCAGCAATGTTTGCAGCCGAGACGTGCTAACAGACCGAGGGCTTGACCATCAAATTCAAGCAAAACAACCGACCAACTTGAGTTACCTAGTTTTCTAATGGCTCGATTATCTAGATTTATGCAGTCTTGAAGGTTTTAGTTTCAACACACAACTAAAATCTACCGTATTCCTGGTGCTATTAGCGCAGTGGTCCCACTTCGACTCCATCCCGAACTCGACTGTGAAACGCTGTTGCGGCGAAGATACTTGGGGGGTTGCCCCCCGGGAAAATAGCTCAGTGCCAGGTTCTTCTTTCAGATTACGACCAATAGCAAACCCCCTTCTCTCTTTTGAGTTGGGGCTTTGTTCTATTTAGTTTTTCTTTATTTCTGCCTTAGTTTGTTATTTGGGTTGCTAAGTTGGGGACTAATTACTTAATTACTATAGAACGTCGCATTGCTATTTTCCTCAGTAGACCAGTCTTCGTTTTTACCGCCGATAATAATTTTGTTTATTGGCACAAATTCTTTACTGAGCTGATTGAGAGCATTGATTAAAACATCGATCGCAATTAAATCGCTCGTACCGAGATCGAACCAGCACCTACCCCAGACGCCAAGATATTCAATATCGCCCATATTGTGCATAGGAGCCATTAAGGCACCATCAAGCTCAGTTCTGTCGTATTCCATATAGCTTATTTCTACTCCTGTCTCCTGTACGCGAAGATTCTCAGCATTAAAGCCACCTAACTTGCCCAAATAAAACCAAGAATCAAGTAGTTCCTCTATATATTGTTGTTCCATGCGGGAAGGAACTGTGGGGAATTCCAACCAAATCCATAGATCGAAGGGATTAAATTCTCTAAATTGTATTTCCATATTTTTAAATTAAACTGAAGAGAGTATTGACTATACTCAGTCGTAATTAAACTTGTAATCAAATAAACACGATATATTTGATTGAATGTTGCAGCAAAGCATCTATTAACTCTCTCTATATAGTTTTATATAAGAAAGAATAGAAAATGAATAATCTCGCAGCTTTTTGAATCATGAATGAACCAGAATCATCAGCTCAAATCAAAGTTCTACTAACTTCCTTTCAAACTTGGCTGCCACATCAAAAAAGCAATTCTTCGGATGACCTCTTAGATACTATTCAAAAATCAAATTGTGCATCTATTGCTAACTTATTTTTATTACGCAATCTCCCTGTAAACGTAGAAAAGGCAACCTATAGAGTAATTAAAAAAGTAAAACAGATAGAGCCAGAAATAATCGTATGCTGTGGTATGGCAGAAAAAAGAAACAAGTTAACTATAGAATCAAATGCTTCGCATCTAGATAAACGTTTTTATACCTCTGTTAATGTAGCAGATTTAGTTGCTACCTTGGAAATCACTGAAGTGAGTAATGATGCAGGGAAATTTGTTTGCGAGGGACTATACTACCAGCTATTAAAATATATCCGAGCGCAAAGTCTGAATACTCAATGCATCTTTGTTCACGTTCCTCTATTGTCTAGCAACCAATCGAAACTAATCAGACAAGATTTCGACTCAATTATTTGTAAGCTAATCGGCAAATTAAACCTTGATGAATAAAGTATGCTGCCCGATAAAAACAAGCTACTACAACATTTATGCATAAAAAAATCGAGCAGTCAGCAACTTCAAACTAGAATTTCTTAGAACAGCTAATGGATGCTTCAGAAAACTTCTTTTGATTGCTCAACAGCTCAACTTAGTAAATTGTTTTTTTATAGATATATTAACCTTCTCTTTGATCCTCATCCGTCTGAATAAAGAGAATGAGCAAGAAAACGGTAGGAACCAAAACAAATAGGATTGTAGCTACAAATCCCAAATCATTAACTTCCATGCAACAGTAGCTCCTGAGTAATTAATTGTTAAAACGACATTGTTAACTAGAATAACATTACTTAGGTTAATCGCTCTATGCCGCGACTGCTATTTCTTCTTTTTAGCCTTCTTAGCAGGCTTGGGCTTGGTAATAATTGTCACAGGTCCATTGACCATAGTTTGACATGCCAATCTGTAGTTATCAGGCTTTCTTTTTAGTCGGCGCTGCTCAAAATCTGTTTTGGGAGATAAATTTTCCATACCCTGGGCAACTTCAACGATACAGGTCGAGCATTGACCCAGACCGCCACAATTTCGGAGCTTTCCTCCCAGAGTGTAAATATCTACTCGGTTTTGAAGAGCTTTCTCCCGCAAATTTGACCCTTGTGCAGCGATTACTTCTTGATTTTCTTTGGCAAAGGTGATTGTCGTCATAGAAATTCTCTCTTGTTAAATCCTGCTTACTATAATATTAAGAATTCATAAGGAATCATACATCGATTTTAATACTTATTGGCTTTTCAAGAGTTATTATTTACAGGTGACGATCGCCTGCGCGGTAATATTTTCTCAAAGTTTCTCAGAGAGAAATTGCGTTTGAATCTGGCAGCCAGTGCCAAAAAGCGAGTTGCCGAGGGGCAATTCTTTTACTGATAGCGATCGCACCCAAATAATCGGTGACGGGAGAGCAAGGATATAATGACCAGTCGAGAGCTGTAGCTGGCTTACCCCGTACTGCAAGCAGATAGGGGCAATGCTCGCAGTCAAGGGCTATTTCGATTTCCGAGAGAGAGCCAGACAAACCTATTCCCAAGGCTTTTAAGTAAGCTTCTTTGGCAGTCCAAAACTGAAAAAACAATTCTGCCTGTCGTTCTGGTTCTGTTTCTGCCAACATCCGAAATTCTCTGGGTGAAAAAAAGCGTTGAGCAATTTTGAGGGCATCGGGTACGGAACGTTGATATTCTATGTCTACTCCAATCTGATGTTCATAGGTAAATCCAAACAGGGCGTATTCCTGAGAATGAGAAATATTAAACTGTAGCTTTGTCTGACTAGCCAAGCAGGGCTTACCTTTATTTTCGTAGCTAAAATCAAGACTACCTGGATTAACTTCTAGATAGGCGCTCAGTAATTGTCTTAGTATGCCCCTGGCGGCGATAAATCGCCTTTTATGCTCAGAGAAACGAAACTGATTTGCCCTATTAATTTCATCGTCAGATAATAAAGTCGTCAATTTTATTATTTCTGTCGAGCTGAGATCCAAATTTGCTCGCCAGACGTGTACCTGATGTCTTCCTAGTTCTGGAAAACTTTGAGGGTGTTGCCATGTTGTCATTAGCTTTCGGTCATAACTAGTATGAAATTCTCAACAAACGCTATGTAGAAGATTGGCTGCACTTGTGTAAGGCTTTCGCTTTAATCAGCAGGTTTGGATCGTCTACTGCATCAGACCAGTAGTTTTCCCCCAACTTCTCTAGTGCTAGTAAACAGGCGTATTTCAGATCAAAGATTGGGGTTTTCATTGTTTGCTTAAGCAAGGGAATTGCTTGTGCAGCCTGGAGATTTCCTAATGCAATCGCTGCTGCGGCACGGGATTTCTGAAATTGGGGGGCAGTATTTTGTAAAGCTGTCGCAATTAAATCGTAGCTTGGTTGATGTCTAAGTAATCCCAATAGCTTAACTACATGGAAATGAGCGCCATAGTCGTTATGTGCCTCGTCCTCGTAGGTCTCTAGCAAAGCCTCTGGTGCCTCTTGAGGATAGATTTCTAATATTGTCTTATCCGCCAGGTAACAGCGCCCAAAATCGGTATGATACAGCTCTCTGATGAGAAATTCTAGAGTAGGAGGCTGGTCGTATTCGTGTATAAGCTCGATATCTCGGGGGCGATCGCCAATAATCTGATCCAAACTTGGTTCAATTTCTGCAAAATCCACTTTGCCTGCCCCTAGCCCTTTAGCAGCAAGTAGTCTGATCCCACGTAGGCGAAAGGCTACTGAGATTGGCGCTTTGGCGATCGCGGCGATCGCGGGATAATATTCAGCGTCAATCAGATCTTGGATGCACGCGCGTCTAGCATTGATATCGTTACATTGAAGAAACGTTGCGACCTGGGGCATTTGACTATAATCACCACTCAAACGCGCAACAGAAGCGATCGCCGCGCTAGCAATGGATTTATCATCATGGTCTGTGAAAGGCTTAAGGCGATCAAGAGCGGACAGATAATTAAAATTCGCTAAAGTGTGAATGATAACCCGATAGGTTTGATTTGGTTTGGTGAGTAGATTAGCAATTTCTTCTAAAGTAATCTGATCTTCAGTGCCAATTTCGCCGATTGCCCAAACTGCATTTTCTACAGTCAGAGGGTCGGGATCTGCCAAGCAATCTTTGAGTGTAGGGAGCGCCTGGACGGCTTTTAAGCGTCCCAAACTTTCTACTGCCTTGCGTCTGGCAATACGGTTTTCCAAAGCAGGATCGCGATCGCCAATCGCTTCGATCAAGGCATTAATTGATCTTGCCGTGGGAAAGTTAATTAGATGAGCTGCGCCAACATAGCGTTCTGATGTACCGTCTGCTGTATTTAATGGCTTTTTTAATAGAGCGATCGCCTGATCTTCCGTTAAATTGAAAATATTAGAGAATCTATTGTCCATCGCCTAGAGTAAATTTTATAATCATTATCGATTGATCAATAGTTTAAACTTTATTGTTTCAGTTCATCGTCAGTAGTTTACTCAAAGCAAACAATCTGAGAAAATTAGTTGCATAATCTGGTTACATAATTTTAAATTACCAATTTTTCCAACTCGTTTTTAAAATATAAAGAAAATGACCGATAATCCCGTAACCGCAGCAGATTTAGCCGAGCTAATTGTCGAATTTGAAAAGTATCGCGCTCGTTTAATAGATGAGACAACAGAGGCAGCCAAAAAAGCCAAACTTTCTAAAAAAGCAACCATGGCAAAATTAGAGCCACAGTTAGCAGATATCGATGCCAAACTACAACGACTTAGAGAACAACAGGCAACCTTGAGCGCCAATAGCTAAATGACTGACATACCTACTCCTGCCAACCAGAGGGCAAATTCCCTGACCCATGAGTCAACAGATCAGCTATTGCACATGGTCAAACAGCAGCTTACTGACGAAACATTTGACCATCAGGATCGACAGCTGATTGGGCAGATGGTTGAATGTTTAGGGGACACCAGAGGACTGGTGCGCTTAGGTTTTGCCGAAGCCTTGGGAGTAGTGGGCAAACCAGCAGTTGACACCCTAATTGAAGCTTTACTACATCACCCAAATGCCGTAGTCAGGAGAGCAGCCGGGAAGACATTAACCTTAATTGAAGACCCCGTAGCTGTGCCTCACCTAATTCATGCCTTGCTTAATGATGAGGATACTGTTGTTCAAGCATCAGCAATTGGTGCCCTCGCACGCACGGGAATAGCTTCGGTTGCTCCTTTGCTAGAAGTGTTAGCATCTCCAGATTCTAGTGAAAGCAACAAGGGTCATGCAGCCTGGGGGCTGGCATTTATCGGTGTAGAGGCAAAGGATAAACTGTATCAAGCTTACAGTTCCGATTCCTCAGCAGTAAGAGCCGCCGTCGTTGGGGCAATCGCCAAAATAGCCCTAGAAGATTCTAGTGATACCCAAGCCTTAGATCTACTTGTAGGTGCTTTACAAGATAGTGTGACCGATATTCGCCGTGAAGCAGCCGCAGTCTTGAGCAATCTAAAATATCAGCCCGCAATCCACGTTTTATATGAGCTGCTTCAGCATTCTGATGCTGAAACCCGTAAGTTAGCTGCTTTATCCTTGATGAAAATTGGCGATCGCCAAGCTGTTTCGAAACTGCAAACAGCTTTAGAACGAGAAAACGATCAAAATACGGAAAAAGCGATCGCTCTATCTATATCTTTGTTACAAAAACAGCCTCCAGCTTCACTAGAGGATGATTGGTAAGCATTATTTATAATCATCAGACAATTTTATCGAGTTAATAAGTAACATTTGGCTAATACTCAATCGCAGTTAATGTGAGCTGAGTAGAAAACACGATCAATTTCCGCTCTTGTTGTTATGGGCATCAGGTTTTTTTTCTGCTATCTTGTCGTCATGCTCAAAAATAACTTGCGACATAAGTTATTGAGTAATTACAAGTTAATTATTTGTCTAAACAAAGACAGCCTTGAATAAACAGCCTTGCTTTTAAAAACGGGTTAAAGACGTATTTAAACTTTAAATTTTAATGGTGGAAAACTCATTTTCTGAAGGAAGCAAAAATAAGATTTTTGTAGTCAAAAATAAGGCTTTACTCAAACAATATGCTCAAAAAAAGCAAAAAGTATTTGGTTTGGGCATTATTGTCATTAATTTACTATTATTAGGAACTGCCGATATTGACGAGCTAAACTTACTAGATTTAGATCTTGAGGAATGGCAAGAACCAACTGTTCATCAGCCAATATCATACATCTCTTACGATAGTTTTTGGTTTAAGATGATTGGTCTTAAAATAAAGAAAAAACATCAGATAGATATCCAAGATTTAGAAAATAATACCCAACAGGTATTCGTAGTTTTGATTAAAGATGCAGCAATTGAACACTTTTCAATTTATACAATTAAACAAGGCACGAAAGTTAAATCTCTAGAGAGCTAACTCAACTGTATTCTAGTTTCCGAGGTGTTCTGGCGACAATACTCAAGAATTTTGTACCCTTAAGCTTTTGAGATCGCGATCGCGATCAACTCCGTTAAGTCTGGAACAGCTTACGAAAATATGAAGTTATAATTAGCTACAGGGTGAATAGTCTTTTAATCAACCTTGTCACAGATTTAGAGATGCTAGATTTCACCCTTTTTTTGTTTTGTAACAGAATTCAAATAAATAATTAAAAGGCGCAAGCAGTTCGTCCTTCTGACTAGGCGCTCCGCGCCGCCCTTTTTATCTATATGACAGACTTGATCGCATCAGGGTATTTTGCCGTATCAGCGCGAAGGCTGCGGTAAGATTTCAGCTTAAATCGAAAAAACAAGCTAACAGTTAACAGCAGCTAAACTAGGCAAGGCTTCGATCTCAATCTTCGAATAATTAACCTGTTCGCCGTCAACCACTAAAATCCCTTCCTTGGCTAGAGGTTCGAGTTTAAAAGCACTGACTTTGTAATACTCCATGTGCGGCAGATCTAAATGTTTTCCTTGACCGCAGCGCAACAGGGCTTTAAGGATCTCTATACGGGGTGTTCCCCGACGCATAACCAGAACATCGATCGCCCCATCATTCAACTTAGCGTGAGGGGTGACGTTCATGTCATGGGCTGCCCAGGGGGTATTCATTGCCCAGAGAAAGATAAAATCGTCTTCAATTGTCTGCCAATCGCCAGTCGAGGCATCGGACTGAAAATTTTGACAGCTAGGATGGGTCAGATAGGAAAATTTGCCCCTGTAGGTACGTAGTTGAGCCAGGAGGATTAGGGCATAGACATCGAATCTTAATGCGCCGAGAAACTTGAGTTTTTCGGACTCGATATCGACATCGCTAATTAGACCCCAGGCAAGAGAAAGAAAACTATAGTATTGATTGTCACCTTGATCAACAAAAGCGAGATCGAAACTTTGCTGTCTACCTTTGGCAATTAGAAAAGCAGCGTTGAGCGGAGCGTAATCTTCTTCAACGGATTCTAAGAGAGACTTGCACAAGCCGTTTCCCGTACCGCCAGGAATTATACCTAGAGGTAGTTTAATCGCCGTTTCTTGATCGCGATGACTCATCAAACCCGCGATCGCATCATGAATCGTCCCGTCTCCCCCAATAATTACCAAACCATTTACTGTGGCTAAATCTAGCTGTTGAGTCACCTCCTTTGTATGGTTGGCGCTACGGGTTTCGATAACGGTATAGCTTAAGTTACTGCGATCAAGTAAAGGACGTACCTGTTCAAATATTCTGGCGGCTTTTTTTTGTCCGCTATTGGGGTTAATAATTATCTGTAGGTGGCGCTGTTGTGGAGCAGCATCAATGGCTTTACCAACTAGAGTATTGTTAATTGCAGTCTGCCATTGCGATCGCTCTTCTAAACTAGTACAGGTAAAATAATATTCTCGCAGCACTCGACGCTTTTTTCTGCCGCCTAAACCTGCCTGTTGTTTGGGATAAGCTGATATTAAAAGACAAGCTCGATTCTCATTACCGCAGTTAACTAGGGAAGTCCCCACCACATCATTTAGACAAAGCTGCTGTTCAATTCCGCCCTGTTGCCAAGACAAATAGTTTTTATCCAAGAAACCCAATTGCTTCGGCGTGTCGGGATAGCTAGCCAGCTTGCTGGAAAAAATGGAGGGGTTTTTCATCTAAGTTAACTTTAGATAAACAAAAGTTTAATTTGTCTGAAACTAAAGATTAACAGATCGACCAAAGATATTGCTTGTGAGACAGTTTGTAGAATAGACTTCAAGCTACGTCAAATCTTTTGAGCTGAGAATTCCAACACAAAAGATAATCCTATTAGATGTCAAATGCTGAATGCTAAATGCTAAATGCTGAATGTTCAATGAATTACCTTCTTTTCCACCAGAGATAAACCCCCGTTACCAAGGCAGCAAAGGGCATGATTCGCAGAGCTAACCAGCTAATCAAATTTGTCTGCAATGAACCTAGATTGATTCGACGGTTAGCAACTTCTTGGGGACGGAGGGAAAGAGTGTCTCGATCTTCGCCAACTAGCCAATTAATCGAATTCAGTAAAATATCTCCGTTAAGCTGTTGTTCAAACCAGCCATTAGTGGCAAAAGTGGTGCTGCCAAAAGCTACCAGCCGTGCAGGATTGGGCTGTTCTCTGATAGAGGCGATCGCTACATTTAAGGGACCTGATAAATCTCGATTAACATCAAAGGTAATTTGTTCTTGACGTAAATCGCTTTCTGCCCAGGTTTGGGGAGTAGTTCGAGCGATCGCGACACTAGAAATCTCAGGTTTTTCCACAACTTTTAGAGGTCTTGTTTCGGGAAAGAGGGAAATTCCATTACGAAAACTATTGGTAATTGGATGTTCGCCATAGTCGTTGACAATTGCTACCGCTGGACCAAAACCCATAACGTTCCCCGCACCTGAACCATCTACCACCAGGCGATTATCTAGCTCAAGACCCCAGTTTTGCAGAATTGGCGTGATGCCAATATCAGTATTGGGAGACAGCAGCAACAGTAAACTACCCCCTGCTCTTAAGTACTGTTGGAGCGTAGATACTTCCGCCGCTAACAGCTTTCTGGTTGCGCCCGCGATCGTAATTAGGTTGGTATCATCGGGAATCTTGCCCGTGGTCGCTAAATTTAGCACTTGAACCGTATTGCCACGGTCTTCCAGGTTGCTGACTGCCTGAGCTAGACCACCCTCTACCAGATCTAAAGACGCTTCTCCATGTCCCTGAAGAAAATAAATATTGATTGGGCGATCGCGTTTAATTCTTTCAATACCGTTAGTCAGCTTGGTTTCTGTGAGAGTTTCCCCCGCCGCCACGTTACCCACCTCGATCTTTTGCTGCTTGTCGTCGTAGTTGAGATAAATTTCCCCTAGAGACTGTATCCCATACTGTTGTGCTAAGCCGATCTCCTGTTCGGGATTGACAAATTTAAACTGAAAGCGATCGCTATAGCGACGATAGTTTTGTAGTAGCTGTTCTAATTCTGAGTTGGTATTGCGATCAAAGATTAGTACTTCTAAAGGCTGTTCTAAACTGGCAACGATGGTTTGGGACTGTTCGGAAAGAGTAAAGGCTTGGTTTTCAGTGAAGTCCCAGCGTTTGCCATAGCTAACTCCAGCCCAATTGATTGTTCCGACCATTAGCAAGACTATGGCGGTTTTAGCGATCGCGCCTATCCCTTGTTTGGTTGAACGCTGCTGCCAAAACTGATTTTTATGACCCCAACGCCAAAGCTGTAATAATAATAGTCCCAAGCCCAGGAGCAATAAAAGTACTGGCGCGGTTGACCAACTTCCCACGATCGTCGCCGCGACGATTCCCGCAATACTCAGGACAACACCAGAAAATAACAACACTGTCTTGATCATAGAAAATCAAAGTAGTTCAATGGGGCAGTAGATTGAGCAGAGAAAAGGTATTTTCCACTCTATTGACGATTGAGACGCAACGAATGAATCGACTGCGCAGTCAAGAATACACCCAAGAATATATAGCTAAAAAAGAGCGTAAAGTCACCAACGCTGACAACTCCCTGAACCAAATTACCATAGCTTTCAATTAAGGAGAGGTGTAACAAACTCGATCGCAGCCAACCACTAAGGTTATTAGCAATCAACTCGACAATCCACAACAAGAGAACTAAGCCAAAGGTCAAAATTGCTGCCAGAATCGTGCTGTTGGTCAGAGAAGAGATAAACATTCCCAAGGATAATAGGCTGGCTGCCAATAAAACCAAACCTAAATGACCCAGAAGTGGTACAGCAAAAGGAATAGCTGGCTCTGATCCTCCTAAAGCGATCGCCTCATAGATCAACGCGGGAAAGACCATAAAGATAAATAGCACTGTAACCGCCAATAATTTACCTAGCGCCACCACCCAGTTAGTAATGGGGGAAGTAGCCAACAGTTCTAAGGTTCCTCGCTTCCTCTCATCTGCATAAAGACCCATGGACAGCACTGGCACTACTAAGATGGTTAGAGAACCTAAGATTGCCAGGAATGAGCTAAGAAACTCCTTCGCTACATCAATTGAGCCGATATCTATACCTGCCCTTTCGCTAATGGCAATCTGCTGAATAATGCCCTGTTCGCCGATCAAGATCTCGACAAAAAACAAGCCTGAAATAAACCAAAAAATAGCCGCCACAATATAAGCCAGGGGTGAGGCAAAATATCCCTGTAATTCCCGTTGGGCGATCGCAAATATGTTGGCAAATATCATCTTTGATTACTGATTACATGGATAGAGAGATTTATAGTCGTGACAAATCCTTTAGGACTATTGATTGTTAAATGTTTAATGCTAAATGTTCAATGACAAGCTTTCTTCGGTCGTAAGTTCTAAAAAGACATCTTCCAGGCTGGGGCGAGTACGGCGCATTTCGTGCAGCTCTAGTTCTTGTTGGACAATGACCTGGGCGATTTCTTTGCCAGGTTCGCTGTCGGTAGCACAAGCAATTCTCAGTAAATGACGATCTGAGTGCTTAATCGGCGGAGATTCGTCCACATTGACCTGCACAACTCCAGGAATTTTTGAGAGTAGAGGCAAAATCTCTTTAGTATCTCCCGCTATTTCTACTTCATAACCCGCGCTGCTGTCTAGCTGTGCCTGAAGATTGCTTGGAGTGTTGCTAGTAACTACCTTTCCCCGATTGATAATTGTCACGCGATCGCAAATCATGCTGGCTTCGGGCAGAATATGAGTCGAGAGAATAATCGTATGATCTCCCGCTAAACTTTTAATCAGATTACGAACTTCAATAATTTGCCGTGGATCTAAACCGACAGTAGGTTCATCCAGAATAATTACGGGAGGTTCATGGACAATTGCCTGAGCAATACCTACCCGCTGACGATATCCTTTAGAAAGCTTGCGGATTGTGATATTTTCACGATCAATCAACTGGCAACGCGCCATCGCATTGTAAACCTGACGGCGGCGATCCTTAGCTCTAATGCCTTTAATTTTGGCAACGAAAAACAAAAAGTTCTTAACCGTCATTTCTGGATATAAAGGTGGTGCTTCAGGTAAATAACCAATATTGCGGCGAACTTCTAAAGAATGCCTGTGGACATCGTAGCCCGCAACTCTCGCTGTGCCTGCCGTAGCGGGGAGATACCCTGCTAAAATTCTCATGGTGGTTGTTTTGCCTGCGCCGTTGGGTCCCAAAAAACCAACAATCTCTCCCGCATTAACTTCAAAGTGAATATCCTCGATCGCTGTGGTCGAGCCATAAACCTTGCTCAAATGGTCTACTTCGATTGTCTTCTGAGACATGAGTACTATTCTGATTAATTTCTGCTGGTCACCTACAAAAAGGGTTTAATTAGCTTGCGGGCGAGCGCCAAATCTAAAGCCGTACGAGCGATCGCAAAACAAATAATACTCTGCAATACTAAACCACCTAAAGATAATAACTCAGATAAAACTAAATTCTTTTCAATCAAAGCCAACCCCCGCACTAAACCAAAAGCCAACACCGCACCATCGTTGAGGTGAGAATTGCGATCGCTTCTAATTATGTAACGATAGGTCACGCCAAATAGAAAGCCGCTAACTGCACCAACAGCTAGTTCTATTGCCCAACTCCAGTCAAAAACAAAAGGAGTCGCATCTGGCTTCAAAAGCAAACTAATTATTAAATCTTTGACGACGAGGAAGGCTAATTCGGCGATGCCAAACGCTCCTGCACCAACTATTCCTGCCTTAACCGACTCAATTCTTTCTGTTATCAAACTAGGCACAATTCACACCAAAAAATACCGCTTAAGAAGTATGATAGGGTTAATAGTTGCCAAATTAAATAGATATTTCAAAACAAAAATACAGGATATGGATATTTTAACTTTAGGCTGGGTTACAGTTTTAGCTTTATTTTCTTGGTCAATCGCTATGGTAGTTTGGGGTCGTAACGGATTCTAGTCGTGGAAACAAATCAATTACTCAACACTCTATTCCTCGTAGCCATCGGGATTTTAATCTTATTGAGTTTAGGAGTGGGTTATCTCTCGGTCGTTCAATGGCGCGATCGCCGTCGTCAGGGACGAGACAAACGGGGTGGAGTCTAGCGATGTCCGAACATCGCGTTCGTAAAAAAGCAATATTCTTCCAGAGCGAAATACGCAGCGGGGATACTAGTGTTAGTGTCCCCCTTGTTGTTTAAATCTTGATTGTTTATAACAAAGATCTGATGGTTGTTAAATCATCTTTCAGTTGTAATATTACAGATAATTCCTGTAGAAGTTAAGGGCATTTTCCAGATCAATTCCCATATAAAGAAAATTATTTGACGCTCAAATGCCGAGAAGACAGACAAGATTGTGGGGTTTAATCTCGCGTAAAGCTCGTTGGGGATTAACAATTCGCGGTTGGTTGGGAATTCTGCTGGCGATCGCTTTATTATTTTTCCTAGCGCTATTTAAGCTACAGCCTTTTTTGGCTCACACTGCGCCGATAGAGGCAGAAGTATTAATTGTTGAAGGTTGGATTGGGGATGAGGCTTTAAAAGGCGCGATCGCTGAATATGAAAGTCAGTCCTACGAATTATTAATCACGGCGGGGAGTGATTTTGGTCGCGGAGAAGCCCTAACAGAATTTAAGAACTTTGCTAACCTTTCCAGAGCAAGTTTAGTTGCCTTTGGTTTTGATCCCAAGAAGATTCAGCCGATTCGGACTCCAGTAGTGCAGCGCGATCGCACTTTAAATTCGGCGGGAGCAGTAAAAAAGTGGCTTAAGCTAAATATGCCTCAAGTAACGGGGGTAAATATCTACAGTGAGAATGTTCATGCTCGTCGTAGCTGGTTAGTCTACCGTAAAGTATTTGAGCCTGAAATAGAGGTCGGAGTTATTGCTCATCCCGCCCTAACCTATGACCCTCAGCGGTGGTGGGCTTCTAGTGATGGTTTTAAAAGAGTTATCGCCGAATGTATTTCCTATCTTTATACGGTATTTTTATAAAATCGCACGTTTTATTTTTATCTAATTGTTTAGAGTATTTTGCCGCTTGAGAAACACTATAGACATCAATTAATTAGAGTAGTTGATTAGCTTGTAAAGCCGCAATTTGCGCTTCGGCTTTGTTCAAAGACTCGTACCATTCTTGTTCGGGGTCGCTATCGGCAACGATACCTGCTCCTACCTGTCCATAGACCGCCGCTAAACCGTTGTCAGGGGATTTTACATAAAGCAGAGTACGAATCAAGATATTGAGGTCTAAATTACCTCTCTGGTCGAGATAGCCACAAGAGCCATAAAATAGGCTGCGCCGCACAGGTTCTAATTCTTCGATCAGCTCCATACAGCGCACTTTGGGACAGCCTGTAATTGTGCCACCAGGATAAACAGCTTTGATCAAATCGATGGCATCGCGATCGCTGTTTAAAATTCCTTTGACGTTGCTAACCAGGTGCATCACATGACTGTAGCGTTCGATAACTAACAGTTCATCTACCTCTACTGAACCCCACTCACAGACTCGACCTAAATCGTTACGTTCGAGATCCACTAGCATGATATGCTCGGCTCTCTCTTTGGTATTGGCAAGTAATTCGGCTGCCAAAGCGCGATCGCTTTCTAAATCTACACCTCTTCTTCTCGTCCCAGCAATGGGTCTGGTTTGTGCCATCTTGCCTTCTAGCTGCACCAATCGTTCGGGAGAGCAGCTTATGACATCTCCCCAAGGCGATCGCCAATAGCTAGCAAACGGAGAGGGGTTGATCTTTTGTAGCTGGCGGTAAATCGACCAGCTATCCCTGGTGGTTTGAGTCTTAAATCTTAAGGACAGGTTGGTCTGAAAAATATCTCCTGCTTGAATATGCCGTTTAGCTTGGGTAACAGCATCTTGATACTGCTCTTGGCTGGTGAGAAAGGCGATCGCTTTGGTTGTCGATGTAGTTAAATCACCAATCACGTTATCCTGACTGGAACTAAATTTCAGCAGTCTAGTTTCTAACTCGTCTAACTGATCCTCATTTCCTGCTGCTAACCAAAGTATTTGAGCTACGTGATCCAATACAGCAAAGCATTCAGGCTCGTACCAAAAAGCTACAGGAAAAGGCAAGGTATCCTGATTCAATTTGGGCAACTGCTCGATTTCCCACGCCAAATCGTAACCCAACCAACCCAGCCAGCCACCAGTAAAAGGAAGATGCGCTACCGCAGCATGATCATTACGAGGACTACTAAACTTATCTTTCGCTAATAGCGATCGCAAAAAAGGCAGGATCTGACCAATTCTAGGAGTCCACAACTGCTGCTCCTCTGCCACTATGCGGGGTGAGCCAGCACAAAGAGAATAGCGAGATAGCTGAGGCTGCTCTAGATCGGCATTGACTCCAGGACTTTCCAGAAGAGTGGCGATCCTGTGATTGCCAAACAAAGCCGCAAATATCGCTGAAGCAGGGCGATTATCCAAGGGTAGCGATCGCCACTGCCAGGGTTTTAGGGGTTGAATTACCGATTTACTAGGCATGAAGCAGATGAAGAGACAGGCGATCGACTATCTATTTAGTTTCCCATAAATACGTGTGGCAATGTAATCCACAGTATTGGCGTAGCAAATCCAAAATGTTGCAATAGAAAACTTCTCTCTTACTTTTTATCTCTCTGCGCATTAGCTCTAAAGCATACGCCTCTGCGCCTTGGCGTCTGTCTTGGTCAGCATTCCCTTGCGCCTTACGGCGACGCGGGGTCTGACCGCTTTGCGCGAACAAATATATCTAGCAGAAACTCTTCTCATATCTCAAACAAAACAGATCCCCACCTAATAAACACCACCAATAAACCAGCGCGCACACCAAAAGGGAATTAAACACCCCAAGGCAAGCCAGTCGCGCCACCGCAGCTTGAGCTGATGCCATTTGACCCGATGCTCGTTGGGGGTGGTAAAACCACGCACGTCCATTGCCGTTGCTATTTGTTCTGCTCTTAACAACAGATTTTCCAGTAGTTTCTCCGAAACAATAAGCCAGAGTTGAGTACTGCGCCGCAATCCTAGCTTTTTCCAGTCGATCGCCCTAGTGCGGATCGAACGTACCAGATTTTGTACTTCTTCCAAAACTAAGGGAATAAAACGTAGGGATAGGGTGAGAGTAAGAGTGATTTCGCTGATGGGTAGATTGAGACGACGTAACGGACTCATGATGTCTTCCAAACCAGCAGTAATCTCTTCGGGAGCCGTGGTGAGAAGATATAGGCTGGTACTGTAGATCAGAGTGAAGATCAGAGTCGAAATCCGCACTGCTATATCTAGAGAGCGACGGGTAACTGTGAGGCGAGGCAAAAAAGCAAACCGAGGCTGGTCAAAATAGACATAACGATAGCTAGTCGGTTGGGGTAACTGAGTCTGGCAGTCAGATGGTAGGGGTGCTGGTACTGTCTCCGATACGCTATTGGGAGTTATCTGCCCCTCAACACAAAATGCTGGTGTGCGCGGCTGGTGTTCTACGGCTAAAGTATCGGGAGCGACGCTACTAAAGAGAAAGAGAAAAGTACAGAGCAATAGCAGCCAGCCAATTTGCTTACGCCAAACCCGAAAGGGAATACCCGCAAGAATAGTGAGTAGAATTAACGACCCTGCCAAGGTAAGACGCCACCAAGCATTACCCAATACGGGAGCCAGCAAAAAGGTCATTAGCCATGCCAGCTTTACTCTCGGATCGACTTTGTGCAGCCAAGTTACAGGCTGTTCTAAATAAGAACCAATTGGCAGCGATCGCAATAAGTCCATACGTTAAAGGGATTGAGGGATGAAGGATTAGGAGCTATCAGCTATCAGCTATCAGCTATTAGCCTAGTTAAATTGTTGATTTCTCTGGCGACGAATTTCTCTGGTGGCAGCTTCATGCTCACTTAGAGTTCGGCTAAACACATGTGTACCATCATAGCGTGCGACAAAAAAGAGGTACTCCGTGCTTTCAGGGTTGAGAGTAGCCTTGAGACTGGCAATACCTGGAGCAGCGATGGGAGTAGGTGTTATACCTGTATTTAAGTAGGTGTTGTAGGGATTGGGAGTACCTACCTGAGAATAGGTCAAGGGCTGATCTGCCGTCTGTCTAATACCCAAGCCATATTCAACTGTCGGATCTGATTCTAGCCTCATACCTTTATCTAGTCTGGCAGTAAAAACCCCCGCAATCAAAGCTCGCTCATCGCCAATTACAGCTTCTTTTTCGACAATACTGCTTAAGCTTACCCAATCGAGGAGGCTCATTTCTGGTTGTGCTGCTTCGTATACAGGTAAGGCAACCTGTTCAAAGCGATCGAGCATGGTCTTAATGATGGACTGGGGGCTGCTGGTTAGATCGCTAGATATTCTATAGGTATCGGGATACAAAAAACCTTCGAGGAGGGGTAGATCTTCAGGTAGCCAAGAATATTGTTCGTAGGGAATACCTTGCACTGCTGCCTCAAATTCTGTCGCACTAAAATAGCCCTGAGACTCAAAATACTCTCCCATCTGCATCGTTGACCAACCTTCTGGGATAGTAAAGTTAACCTGCATGATTTCTCCGTCCCAAATTTTGCCCGCAATTTCGGTTAGAGGTTCGGCAGGTGACACTTCATAGGTGCCAGCTTTAAATCCACCAGAAGAATCTGTCGCCTGTTTGAGTTTAGTCCATATTTTCCAACCATTAAGAGACTTAACCAAGCCAGCATCAGCTAACTTCGCGCCAATTTCGTTTCCTGAGACTCCAGACTCCACAGTAAATTGAACTGGTTCTACCTCCTCACTTTTCGCCGCTACGGGAGCAGTTATACCTTTCCAACTAACCCAACCCAGGAGTGCCGCTACGCCAACCGCGGCGGGAATCACTTTGAGAGCCAGATTTTGTGGTTGCTGAGGACGAGGAGCAGACTTTTTCTTCGGTTTTTTCTGAGTCGTCATTTAAAATAAATTCGCGATGTTAAATCATTAATAATTAGCTTTTAGATATCAAGCTGGGTCTTATCTTACCCTGGTTTTTTAGAACTGTCTTTTCTTAACCTAATTGATATCTAAAATATCTAAAACCGACTGATTTTCGGGCAAAACTATTCTTCTGACAAAAGTTCTTCTAGAATCGGCAGTAAATTTTCTTGGTCGGGGGAAACTAGTTCTAAACGGTTTTCTTCGTCGTAGCGAGCAAAAAATAGTAGGGGAGTTAGAGGAGTATAAATGCCATACTTTTGTTCGGCATGGAAAAAATAACACAGGGACTGTAGCTCTTCCTCTATCTCGTCCTCATCTTCGCCACTATCGAGGGTGAGTACCTGTTCATCTTCAATTGGCGGTAGCTCTCCCGTTGCAGTTAGGGTATAGGCAGTGTGGTGTAGGGTCAGATTTTGTTCGGCTAAAACTGCCTTAGCATTATCAAAAATTTCGGCGATCGCCTTTTCATCATCTAGCATTGCTGCCTCCAATTCCTCGTCGCTATCTTGGTTGATACTCATAATAATTACGGGAATATCAACAGGAACCAAGAGTAAGTAGGTCATCCGATCTACCTCTAAGGACTGTTCGATATAACAAGGAAGCGATCGCCCATCCTCATCAACAATAGTCAGAGTCTCCTCTTCATACTGCTCATTTTGATTAAACCCTGATGATGGCATAATTTTAAATCTTAAAAACTTGGCTAATCAATAAACCGAGAAATAGGCTCAAAGTCTACTTAATATAGGCTTACTAATACGTTTATATTAGATTTCAGAATACCATTTTTTAATCAACAATTAGTAATATTACTTAGAGATTAACAGGCGATCGGCAATTAAAGGCTCGGCAACCTAATCCTTTTTTGGTTTGTAGGTCGAAGCTATTTCTAACTCTTTGAGCTGTCTGGGATCTACCGCCGCAGGAGCATTAGTTAGAGGACAGCTAGCCTGTTGAGTTTTGGGGAAGGCAATGACATCACGGATTGATTCTTCTCCCGCCAGCAGCATCACCAGGCGATCTAAACCAAAGGCAATGCCACCATGGGGAGGCGTACCATATTCAAAGGCTTCTAGTAGGAAACCAAATTTGTTGTCTGCTTCTTCTGCCGATAGCCCGATCGCTTGAAACACTTCTGCCTGGAGTTCTTTCTGATAGATTCTGAGGCTACCACCGCCGATCTCAATGCCGTTATAGACCAGATCGTAGGCTTGCGCTCTAGCAGTAGTTAAATCGTGACTATCTTCAGGATAGGGTGCAGTAAAAGGATGGTGGAGTGCTTCATAACGTTTTTCGTCGGCATTCCATTCAAACATCGGAAATTCTGTAACCCAGAGTAGATTGACCTGCTCGTTATCGATTAAGCCCATCTCTCCCGCAATAAA
The DNA here is from genome assembly GCA_039817275.1 of Cyanobacteria bacterium J06648_1. Lineage (GTDB taxonomy): Bacteria > Cyanobacteriota > Cyanobacteriia > Cyanobacteriales > Xenococcaceae > Waterburya. The sequence continues at coordinate 19,057 of JBCBWB010000083.1, forward strand.
GAGGCGCAAACGATCTAAGGATTTATTGACGGTGGCAGTATCGCCAGCCCCAAACAGCAACAGGTGTCCTGGTTTTGCCCCTGTACGGGTTAGTAATTCCTGCTTTTGTTCTTCCGTCAGGTTGTCTTTGATCGCGCCGATGGTATCAATTTCATTATTTTCTCTGACGCGAATATAGGCAATCCCTTTTGCCCCAGCAGTTACGGCTTCATTAAAAATATCTCCCTTAGGCTTGATCCGCACATTAGAAATGGCATCATTACCGCCAGGAATCGGCAATACCTTAACCTGTCCACCGCTCTTAACTGCTCCTGAAAAGACCTTGAAGCCAGAATCCTGGACAATATCGGAGACATCAACCAACTCCATCTCAAAACGGGTGTCGGGACGATCTGTACCGTAGCGCGCCATCGAGTCGGCATAGGTAATACGAGGAAAAGGAGTATCTAGTTCAATTCCCTTGACTGCTTTAAAAATACGGCTAATCAAGCCCTCGTTAAGCTCAATAATCTCATCCTGAGTCAGAAAACTCATTTCCATATCTAGCTGGGTAAACTCAGGCTGTCGATCCGCTCGTAAATCCTCATCGCGGAAACAGCGGGCAATCTGATAATAGCGATCGCAACCCGACACCATTAAAAGCTGCTTGAATAGCTGAGGCGACTGGGGTAGAGCATACCAATCCCCAGGATTAACCCGTGATGGGACAAGATAATCCCGCGCTCCTTCGGGAGTAGAGCGAGTCAAGATCGGTGTTTCCACCTCAATAAAATTATGCTCGTCTTCCAAATAACGACGCATTGCCTTGACTACCTGATGCCGTAGCTGGAGATTTTTTGCCATGCGATCGCGTCTTAAGTCTAAATAGCGGTGCTTAAGACGTAATTTTTCGCCCACGGTTTCCGTATCCGCAGTCGAAACTTGAAAAGGAAGTTGCTTACTAACGGCATTGAGAACTTCAATCGATTCAGCGTAGATCTCTACCTGTCCTGTCGGCAGATTATCATTGAGAGATTCGGGTGGACGTTGACTAACTCGACCAACTGCCTTAACTACATATTCGCTACGTAGAGATTCAGCATCCTCGTAAGATTTAGGAGTTCGGTTGGGATCGCTGACGATTTGTACTGTACCAGTGCGATCGCGTAAGTCAATAAAGATAACTCCTCCATGATCGCGACGACGATCAACCCAGCCAAAGATAGTAACAGTTTGATCTATATGTTCGGCTCGCAGTTCGCCACAGTAATTTGTTCTCATGCCCAGTAGCTAAGTAATTAAGTAAAATACAGCGTCTCTAAGAGTAACAAAATCTCACCCCATCTTGTCCACTATTTATTTATCTCCCAATCTCCTTAAATAATGACTGCTTAATCTTATTTAACTAACGGTCAGGAATGCCCCGTCGTTTTAAGGCGATGATCCTGACCTAAATTAACTGTTTAGCAGCAAAATTACGCCAAATACGGGACATCTTAAATAAAGCTACCTACAATGAGTTGAGTTTCCTAAAGAAATTGTGTAGTTTGGCGATCACCTGTGTGGTTTTGAGTTCCAGACTTTGTAATCGCTACTGATAATATCCAAGTCACTGATCGCCAATCGATCTAGAACCAAATTGGATCGGCAACACGTTTCAGTCAGGCGCGATTCATCCTGTTATAGAAGCCTATCTTCTTAAACCTATGTTTCTCCGTTTTACCCCGCAACCAGAACCCGATTTAGTCAATTTCAACCGAGCTGGCAAATTCAAATATCTATTTTTACTTTCTTTGGTGGCAACATCTCTTTGTGTCGGTTTCAAACCAGCTACTAAAGTCTCTACTGCTATTAGCGAACCCGAAGCTTTACTAGTCTTAGGTGGACATGAAGAACGAGAACGCTACGCCGCGCAGTTGGCACAGCAATATCCAGAATTACCAATTTGGGTCTCTTCTGGTAGTCCTCAAGCTTATGCCCAGAAAATCTTTGCCAACGCTGGCATAGATAGCGATCGCCTTAACTTTGATTATGGCGCGAGCGATACTTTGACCAACTTTACGACTCTGGTTGATGAACTAGAAGCGAAAGGAATAGATAGCGTCTACCTCATTACTTCAGAAAATCATATGCAACGAGCCAAAATAATTGGCGATATCGTTTTTGGCAGTCGCGGTATCGATTTTGAACCGATCTCCGTACCATCAGATAATCCCCCCGAACCAATCGAGAAAACAGTCCGAGATGGCGCTAGAGCCTTTTTTTGGCTGATGACGGGGAATACAGGGCCTATTCTCGTGCAGTATGGCGATCGCTGTATTAAGCTACTATAAAACAGACTAACGCTCAATCTAAAGTTGAATTGCCGAGATGAATACTCCTGGTCACTATCTGCTCAATTTAGCTTTACTGGGTAAAACCATCGCCCCGAAGAACAGCCTGGCGATCGCAATTGGCGCTATCTTACCTGACGTACCCATCTTTATCTTTTATTTTGTCGCCAAGTTTATCTATCAGATGCCAGAAGGAAAAATTTGGACAGAAGGCTACGAACAACCTTTTTGGCAAAATATTATCGCCCTATTTCATTCAATTCCCCTCGCATTAATTGGGATAGCTCTCTTTTACTGGCTGGACTGGAAACCAGGAATAATTTTGTGTATCAGTATGGTGTGTCACTCTTTACTCGACTTGCCCGTACACAACGACGATGCCCACCGTCACTTTTTTCCCTTCAGCAACTATCGCTTTATTAGCCCCTTTTCCTACTGGGATCCAAATCACTACGGCAGAATCGTAGCGTTTATTGAGATGGCACTAGTACTAGGAGTCAATCCCCTCGCTTTGAGTTTACTAAACTCTCCCTGGACAAAAGGCATTGTCATTGCGATCGATATGTTCTATCTGGTGGGCTATTTCCGCTTCTATTTATTCACTAGTTAGACTGTTTACTGTTCACTGTTCACTGTTTACTGTTCATGCTTGCTCCCTGGCGATCTCCTCTTTCTAGCGCTATCCACCGTAATCGTTCCAAACCTTATTCTCGCTACTTCCAGTTAGCTACCGTTACCCCAGATGGTTATCCAGCTAACCGTACCGTAGTGTTTCGGGGGTTTCTTGATGACGAGCAAAACCGACTCAAAATTATCACTGATGCCCGTAGCGCTAAAATCCAAGACATCGAGCATCAAGCAGCCTCTGAAATCTGCTGGTACTTTACTAAAACCCGCGAGCAGTTTCGGATCTCAGGACAACTCACTTTAGTTACTGCCCAAGAAAGCGATCGCAATCTGCAACAGGCACGAAAAGTCACCTGGCATAACCTTTCCGACTCAGCGCGATCGCAATTTGCCTGGCCCGATCCTGCCCAACCTGCGGCGGACAAGTCTGCTTTTGATGTTGAACCACCCGATGAAAAGATCCCCCTCGAAAATTTCTGTTTACTCTTACTGACTCCGCAAAAAGTCGATCATCTCCAACTCAAAGGCGATCCTCAACAGCGTTATTTATATCATTTAGAAAGCGATCGCTCTTGGACAACCCAAGCCGTCAATCCTTGAATCAGTCAACAGTCAACAGTAATCAGTAATCAGTAATCAGTAAACTCGCGCGTTCCCTTGCGCCGCAGCACGGTGCGTTGCACCATCGCCTCTAAAAGA
>JBCBWB010000084.1:0-22549 GCA_039817275.1 Cyanobacteria bacterium J06648_1
GGGTCACACAATCGCCGTTCACAATGGTCGCCAGCACATTCCCGTGTTTATCAGCGATCAGATGGTGGGACACAAACTGGGAGAATTCGCTCCTACCCGTACCTTTAGGGGTCATGCTAAGGGCGACAAGAAAGGGAGACGCTAGATCGTAAATACTACTATGGCACTAGATACAAGTAACGAAACAAAGGCGATCGCCAGATACATCAGAATGTCTCCTTTTAAGGTGAGACGAGTCTTGGATCAGATTCGCGGTCGTCAATATCGGGAAGCTCTAATTATTTTAGAGTTTATGCCCTATAAAGCCTGTGAGCCTATTTTAAAAGCATTACGCTCGGCAGTAGCCAACGCAGAACACAATAATGGTTTAGACCCAGCAACATTGGTAGTCAGTAAAGCCTTTGCTGATGGTGGTCCTGTTCTCAAACGTTATCGTCCGAGAGCGCAAGGTCGAGCTTATCAAATTCGTAAGCCTACCTGTCATATTACTGTGGCTGTTGCGCCAGAAGTAACTGATTAATTTACTTGCAGTTAATTACTATACGAGGAAACATTTGTGGGACAGAAGATACACCCAACGGGCTTCCGTTTAGGAGTCACCAAAGAACACCAGTCTTGTTGGTACGCCGATGCCAAACGCTATCCCGAATTACTCCAGGAAGATCGTTTGATTCGCGAGTACGTCAACAAAGAGCTGAATAATGCCGGGATTTCTCAGGTCAAAATCGAGCGTAAAGCCGATCAGATTGACTTAGCAATTCATACTGCCAGACCAGGAGTTGTAGTTGGTCGTGGTGGTTCGGGCATCGAGAAACTACGTACCGAACTACAGGAAAAGGTTGGTAACAACCGTCAGATTCGGATCAACGTGATCGAAGTACCCCGCGTCGATGCTGATGCGGCACTAATCGCTGAATACATCTGTCAACAGTTAGAGCGTCGGGTCTCCTTCCGCCGAGTTGTGCGTCAGGCAATTCAAAGAGCGCAGCGCGCTGAAGTGCTAGGGATCAAAATCCAGGTCAGCGGTCGCTTGAACGGTGCCGAGATTGCCCGTACAGAATGGGTCAGGGAAGGTCGAGTTCCCCTACATACCCTTAGAGCTGATATCGACTACTCCTATCGTACCGCCCTTACCATCTATGGCATCTTGGGTGTCAAGGTTTGGGTCTTCAAAGGCGAAATTATTCCAGGACAAGAAGAAGCCGCAGCGCCGACTCAAGCGCCTCGCCGTCAGCGTCGCCGTCAGAAATTTGACGATCGCTCAGAATAACTATTAACAAGACTTTTTGCAAAATATACTATTATGCTTAGTCCCAGAAGAACGAAATATCGTAAGCAACACCGTGGTCGAATGAGGGGAATGGCTTATCGGGGCAATTCTCTCAACTTCGGTGATTATGCCCTTCAGGCGATCGAACCTTCCTGGATTACTTCCCGCCAGATAGAGGCTGCTCGTCGAGCAATGACCCGTTATGTCAAACGGGGTGGCAAAATTTGGATTCGGATCTTCCCAGATAAACCTGTGACGATGCGACCCGCAGAAACCAGGATGGGGTCGGGTAAAGGTTCGCCTGAATTTTGGGTAGCCGTAGTCAAGCCAGGCAGGATCATGTTTGAAATGGCTGGTGTACCAGAGAGCGTTGCTAAAGAAGCAATGCGCCTGGCAGCTCAAAAGCTACCAATCAAGACAAAATTTATTACCCGCGATGAGGATTATAAATAATGGCTCTACCCAAAATTGAAGATGCGAGAAAGCTAGAGGGTGATGATTTAGCCGCCGAGATACTATCAGTCAAGCGCGAACTGTTTCAACTCAGATTAGAACAGGCTACTCGCCGTCTAGAAAAACCCCACTTATTCAAACATGCCAAACACCGTTTGGCACAACTATTAACCGTAGAACGCGAGCGTGAAATCGCTGCCGCAAAAGGAGAATAGACTATGGCAGTAAAAGAAAGAGTAGGAGATGTAGTGAGCGACAAAATGGATAAGACCATTGTTGTGGCGATCGAAAACCGTTCTCCTCATCCTAAGTACGGCAAAATTGTGGTTCGTACCAAGAAGTATAAAGTCCATGACGCCGAAAACCAATGCAAAATTGGCGATCGCGTGCGGATTAAAGAAACTCGTCCCCTCAGTAAAACCAAACGCTGGACCCTCGAAGAGATTATCGAATCCAAACAGTCCTAATTTTTATCAACCCTCGGTCGAAGTTAAAAAATGATTCAACAACAGACCTATTTAAATGTCGCCGACAACAGCGGCGCTCGTAAGCTGATGTGCTTGCGGGTCATAGGTAAGGGAAACAGCCCCTATGCCTTTATTGGCGATGTCGTCGTGGCAGTCGTCAAAGATGCTCTACCAAATATGGGTGTCAAAAAATCTGAGGTCGTCAAGGCGGTGATTGTCAGAACTAAGCAGTCCGTAAATCGTTCCAGCGGCATGAGTATTCGCTTTGATGATAATGCAGCAGTGATTATTAACGAACAGGGCAATCCTAGAGGTACCAGGGTTTTTGGTCCTGTTGCCAGAGAATTGCGCGATCGCAACTTCACCAAAATTGTCTCTTTAGCCCCAGAGGTGATCTAAATGGCAAAAACTAAGCAGAAACCCGCTCGTTACAAGATGCACGTCAAGAAGGGAGATACCATCCAGGTTATTTCTGGGCGTGACAAAGGCAAGGTGGGTGAAATCACCACCGTCAACCCCAAAACTAGTCAAGTAACCATTGAAGGGGTCAACGTCCGTACCAAGCACGTCAAGCCCCAGCAGGAAGGAGAATCGGGACAAATTATTACTTTTGAAGCGCCGATTCATAGTTCTAACGTGATGCTCTATTCTACCAAGGAAAAAACTGTCAGTCGGGTGGGCTATACCTTCACCGAAGACGGTCGCAAAGTAAGAATGCTGAAAAAGACAGGCGAAGTTATCGACTAGCCCTAGCGCCTGTGTAAGCTTCTCCACAAATTATTAATTGTCTCCTGACCAAGCCCAGGAAAATAGGAAAACCATTATGCCAAAACCACTTAAAACCAGATATCTCGAAGATATCGTCCCCAAGCTTACCGAACAGTTCAGTTTTGGTAACGTTCACGAAGTTCCCAAAGTAGTCAAGATTGTGATCAATCGTGGCTTGGGAGAAGCTTCGCAAAATGCCAAAGCTCTAGAGTCTTCAATCAACGAAATCAAGGTGATTACAGGGCAAAAGCCTGTCGTCACCAGAGCTAAGAAAGCGATCGCTGGTTTTAAAATTCGCCAGGGGATGCCAGTGGGAATCATGGTCACTCTACGGGGCGAAAAAATGTATGCTTTTCTCGACCGTTTAATCGCGCTAGCTCTACCTCGAATTCGCGATTTTCGCGGCATTAGTCCCAAAAGCTTCGATGGTCGGGGTAACTACAGCTTGGGAGTGCGCGAGCAGCTCATGTTTCCCGAAATTGACTACGACAGTATCGATCAGATTAGAGGGATGGATATTTCCATCGTCACTTCCGCAACTAACGATGAAGAAGGACGAGCTTTATTAAAAGAAATGGGAATGCCTTTCCGCGACAGTTAACCTTCTTAGTATCAAATAATAATCATAGGAAATAATGGCAGCAACCGATACTATTTCAGATATGCTGACCCGCATCCGTAATGCCTGTATGGTCAAGCATCAAACCACTCAAGTTCCTTCCACTCGTATGACCAGAGCGATCGCTCAAGTTCTGCAAAGTGAAGGCTTTATCGATAGCTTTGAAGAAACTGGCGAAGTTCCCCAAAAGTTTATCGAAATTTCCCTTAAATACAAGGGTAGAAATCGTCAGCCAATTATCAGTACTCTTAAAAGAGTTAGTAAGCCAGGGCTACGAGTTTATTCGCGCAAAAAAGATATTCCTCGTGTACTCGGCGGTATCGGTATTGCGATCGTTTCCACTTCCCGTGGAGTAATGACCGATAGAGAAGCTCGCAGTCAAGGAGTTGGCGGTGAGATCCTCTGTTACGTCTGGTAATTTAACAGGAGTAAATTATGTCTCGTATTGGCAAACTGCCGATTCCCATTCCCGATAAAGTTAGCGCCACTATCAAAGGACAGCACGTCACTATCAAAGGACCAAAAGGCACTTTAGAACGCGAAATTCCTGAGCCAATTGAAGTCAAGCAAGAGGGTGATACCATCGTCGTCTCACCCACAAATGCTTCCCGCATCGGTCGTCAACGTCATGGTTTATGTCGCACCCTAGTGGCAAACATGGTAGACGGTGTATCGAAAGGGTTCCAAAAGCGCTTATTGATTCAGGGTGTGGGTTATCGCGCCCAGGCTCAGGGAAAAAAACTAACCCTCAACGTTGGCTATAGCAAGCCCGTTGAAATGGAAATGCCCGACGGTATTGACGTCGCTGTGGAAAACAGAAATGTCGAAGTTGTCATTAGCGGCATTAACAAAGAAGTAGTTGGCAACGTCGCTGCCCGCATCAGAGCAGTCAGACCGCCCGAACCCTATAAAGGGAAAGGAATTCGCTACTTTGACGAGCAAGTAAGACGCAAGGCTGGTAAGACAGGTAAGTAGAAATTATGAAGCTTTCACGCAAAGAATCCGTAAAACGCCGTCATCGACGGGTACGCAAAAAAGTAAGCGGTACGCCCGAACGTCCTCGTTTATGTGTATTTCGCTCCAACAATCATATTTATGCCCAAGTAATCGATGATGTGGCACAGCATACCCTAGCTGCGGCATCAGACTTTAATACCGAAAACAAAGGCTCAACAAAGGCTGTTTCGGCTGAGGTTGGTCGGCTAATTGCTCAAAGAGCTAAAGAAAAAGGTGTAGAAAAGGTAGTTTTTGATCGCGGCGGTAATCTTTATCATGGTCGGGTCAAAGCTTTAGCCGAAGCAGCACGAGAAGCTGGATTAGATTTTTAAAGCAAAATATCAAGGATAATCATTATGGCTAAATCTAATAATAAATCGCGTAAAAAAGGACGCGCTAAAGATAAAGATTCTGCTTGGCAGGAGCGAGTGGTCCAAATTCGCCGTGTCAGTAAGGTAGTTAAAGGCGGTAAAAAACTCAGCTTCCGAGCCATTGTCGTCGTCGGCAATGAAAAAGGACAGGTTGGTGTTGGTGTGGGTAAAGCTGCCGACGTAATTGGTGCAGTACGCAAAGGTGTAGCCGATGCCAAGAAACAGTTGGTTGAAGTGTCTCTAACCAAGTCTAACTCCATCGTCCACGTTACCAATGGTATCGCTGGGGGAGCAAAGGTATTTATGCGCCCTGCTTCTCCTGGTACTGGGGTAATTGCTGGTGGTGCAGTGCGTACGGTTTTAGAATTGGCAGGAGTCAAAAACATCCTAGCCAAGCAGTTAGGTTCAAATAGCCCTTTGAACAACGCCAGAGCTGCTGTTGATGCTTTAGCTAGCTTGCGTACCTTTGGTGAAGTTGCCAGGGAAAGAAACATCCCTATCGAACAGCTATACGCTTAATCATTGAACATTTATCATTGAACATTTATCACAATGAAGCTGGAAAACCTTAGCCCGAAAGAGGGTTCAAAAAGACGTAAGCGCCGAGTTGGTCGTGGTATTGCGGCTGGTCAGGGAGCTAGCTGTGGTTTTGGTATGCGAGGTCAAAAATCTCGTTCTGGTACTGGAACCAAGGCTGGCTTTGAGGGTGGTCAAATGCCCCTTTATCGCCGAGTTCCTAAACTCAAGCACTTTACCGTCGTTAACCGCAAGCACTTTACCGTCGTTAACGTAGGGGCGTTAGCTGACTTATCGGCAAATACGGAAGTCACTTTAGAATCTTTGCTGGAGAACGGCATTGTTACAAGCAATGATGGTGCTTTAAAAATCTTGGGCAATGGTGAGCTAAACGTTGCTTTAAATGTTAAAGCAGCAGCTTTTACTAAGAGTGCCAAAGAAAAAATAGAGGCGGCTGGTGGCAGTTGCGAAGTTATTGCAAAGTAAGCGGACACCGCATTTGGTATATCATAAGAAGCATAGGTAGAAAGATAAAATTAGCGAAAGTTTATATATTATTTCACCGCCAACTTATTAAATACCAAGTATAAATAGAGGTACTGTATGGTTAGAGAAAAAACCCCATCAGCACAAGAGACATTCTTGCAGATGGCGCAGGCAGCTGGTTTGAGAGGCAGGCTGCTTGTTACCATTGGGTTGCTGATTTTAGTCAGACTGGGTGTATTTATCCCCGTCCCGGGCATAGATCGCGATTTATTCGGTCAGTTTATTGGTAACTCCAGCAATTCTTCGATTGTTGGCTTCCTAGATATCTTTACTGGTGGTGGTATTTCCGCACTAGGCATTTTTGCGTTGGGAATTTTACCCTTCATTAATGCTTCGATCATCATGCAGCTACTGGCAACTGCCATACCCAGCCTCGAAGATTTACAAAAAAATGAGGGTGAAGCGGGGAGACGTAAGATTTCCCAAATAACTCGCTATGTAGCTCTGGGTGGAGCTATTATTCAGAGTTTTGGTATCACTCTTGGTCTATTGGTCAATAATGGCATTATAGAAAGGAGTATTATCCCCATTGGTGAGACAGTTCTGGCATTAACTGCTGGTTCTATGTTTGTGATGTGGATCTCCGAGCTGATTACCGAGAAAGGAATTGGTAATGGTGCTTCACTGTTGATTTTCGTCAACATCGTGGCGGTATTGCCCAGAACTTTGGGGAACACAATTGAATATGCTCAAACTGGTGGTCGTGAAGCGATCGCTCAAGTAGTAATCTTACTGCTGGTCTTTTTGACCATGATTGTGGGAATTGTCTTTATTCAAGAAGGAACTCGCAGAATTCCGATTATTTCCGCTCGTCGTCAGGTAGGTAGAAGAGTATATCGCGAAAGAAGCAACTATCTTCCCTTAAGACTAAACCAGGGTGGTGTAATGCCAATCATTTTTGCTTCCTCAGTTTTATTTCTCCCCGCCCAGCTGCTGGGATTTTTGCCAGGAGAAGGGACAGTTAGTCAGGTGTTTGCCAGAGTAGCCGCGGCAATCCAGCCAGGAAATGCAGCCTACGTCATTGTATATCTAGTTTTAATTCTCTTCTTTAGCTATTTCTATGCTTCTTTAATTGTCAATCCTGTTGACATGTCCCAAAACCTGAAGAAAATGGGTGCTTCTATTCCTGGAATTAGACCAGGGAAAGCAACTAGCGCCTATTTAGAAAAGGTACTCAATCGCTTAACGCTTTTGGGAGCTATCTTCTTGGGTTTAGTGGCAACAGTCCCAACTTTAGTTGAAAGTGCTATTCCTGCTGGAACTACAGTGTTTAGTGGTTTTGGCGCCACATCGCTTCTCATTTTGGTTGGTGTAGCAATCGACACAGCCAAGCAGATTCAGACCTACGTTATTTCTCAACGTTATGAAGGTATGGTTAAACAGTAATTCAATTGTCCGTTAGTAAGTTGCAACTTAGACTTGCTAGTCGAGCAATTTCGATCCTAGCTTTAAAAAATCAGCTCAAGGCCTTAGAAAAAGATAGCGTTCTTTTCCAAAGCTTAAGGCTGATAGCTTAAAGCTTATAGCTAGCCGCGCAGCGGCATCACAACATGGCAAAGCGATTAATATTCCTCGGCCCTCCTGGTGCAGGAAAGGGAACTCAAGCTCAAATTATCTCGGAACAGCACCAGATCCCCCATGTATCTACAGGCGATATTTTGCGGGCAGCAGTAGCCCAGCAAACTCCCTTAGGAAAACAGGCTAAAGACTACATGGATCGGGGAGAATTAGTTCCTGATGCGTTAATTTTAGACCTGATTCAGGATCGTCTTGCTTATGACGACACGGCAAATGGTTGGATACTTGATGGTTTTCCCCGCAACGTCAATCAGGCAGCTTTTCTAGAAAAGCTACTGGTTAAGCTGGGGCAAGAAGCTGACTACGTTCTTAATTTAGAGGTGCCAGATGAGGTTTTGGTATCTCGACTGCTGGAGCGTAAACGAAAGGATGATAACGAATCAACTATTCGTCGTCGCCTGGAGGTTTATCACCAGGATACTGTGCCAGTAATTGATTTCTATCAAGAGCGTCATACCTTAAAGACCATTGATGGCGATCGCACGATGACAGAGGTAACTCAACAGTTAAGTGAGGTTATCGGTTGAGCAAATATTGAAAGTGCTGAAAACCCCGGGCGGTTCAGCTTGCCCAGTAAATCAATAAATGGTGAAGGTTCACTATTTGTTCATTAATAGCGGAGGTCAACCTTGGCAAAACAAGACTTAATCGAAATGGAAGGGACAGTAACAGAGTCTCTGCCAAACGCAATGTTTCGAGTCGATCTAGACAACGGCTTTAACGTTTTAGCTCACATTTCGGGCAAAATACGTCGAAACTATATCAAAATTTTACCAGGCGATCGTGTCAAAGTAGAATTAACTCCTTATGACTTGACCAAAGGTAGAATCACCTATCGTCTAAAAAATAAGTAATTCGACAGTCGCAAGACTAAGTACTTATTAATTTGACACAGATCCAAATAAATTCATATAATAATAGGCTTGCAGTGTGGCCAAAGTAAGGCATGAAAGTTAGACCATCAGTAAAGAAAATGTGTGAAAAGTGCCGCGTAATCAAAAGACGTGGGCGCGTAATGGTGATTTGTAGCAGTAATCCTAAGCATAAACAGCGCCAGGGATAACTAGAGTTGCTCATCCGATTTCAAATTCAGTTAGCAGTTAGGCAAAATTACAAAGTAATTAGGGAGTAAAAACGTGGCAAGGATTTCTGGCGTGGATCTCCCCCGTGATAAGCGGGTGGAGATTGGGCTGACCTACATTTTTGGTGTGGGATTATCGCGAGCGCAAAAAGCGATCGCCGAAACTGGAGTTAATCCAGATACTAGAGTGAGAGATTTATCTGATGAAGATGTAACCAAACTTAGAAGCTACATCGAAGATAACTATCAGGTAGAAGGGGATCTAAGACGCTGGGAAGCGATGAATATTAAGCGATTAGCTGATATTGGTACTTATCGCGGTCGTCGCCATCGCATGGGGCTGCCTCTGCGTGGTCAAAGAACCCGTACAAATGCTCGTACCAGAAGGGGTAGAAGATTGACGGTAGCAGGTAAGAAGAAAGCTCCTGGTAAGAAATAAATGCCGAACGGCAACAATCTCACAATACCCAAAGTATAACTACATTATAAAAAAGCAAAATGGCGCAACCAAAACGTAGAACTGGTGCGAAAAAAAACAAAAAAAACGTGCCCAATGGTGTGGCACATATCCAGTCCACCTTCAACAACACCATCGTTACCATTTCTGATACTCGGGGAGACGTAATTTCTTGGTCTTCAGCAGGAGCCAGTGGCTTCAAAGGGGCAAAAAAAGGCACGCCCTTCGCAGCTCAAACAGCAGCAGATAGCGCAGGACGACGAGCCATGGATCAAGGAATGCGCCAGGTAGAAGTAATGGTAAGCGGACCAGGTGCAGGACGCGAGACGGCGATTCGAGCTTTGCAGGGTGTCGGGTTAGAAATAACTTTAATTCGCGACGTTACCCCCATCCCCCACAATGGCTGTCGCCCACCAAAAAGACGTAGAGTCTAAATTTTCAATCAAGTTACCCAAAGCTTGTTAGCTGCAATTACCCGTAGCTAAATACAATTTACCAAATCGCTTGTCGAATAAGAGGGAGAGCAGCCTGTGGCGCAATTTCACATTGAGTGTGTAGAGTCTAAAACCCTAAAAAACCAACATCAATACAGCAAATTTGTCTTAGAACCCCTAGATCGTGGTCAAGGAACAACTTTAGGCAATGCCCTAAGAAGAGTTTTATTATCTAATCTAGAAGGGGCCGCCGTTACAGCAATCCGCATTGGTGGCGGTATGGCAAAAGACGAAGGCAGACAGGAGCACAAGTTTGGCTTTGCTACCCATGAATTTGCCACCATTGAGGGAGTAAGAGAGGACGTACTAGAGATTATCCTTAACATGAAGGAAATAGTCCTCAAAAGCTATACTAATCAGCCACAAATCGGTCGTTTAGTAGCTACTGGACCAGGAACAGTTACTGCTGCTCAGTTTGAATTACCCTCTGAAGTAGAGACGGTAGATTCTAATCAGTATGTAGCGACTATTGCCGAAGGTACTAGTCTCGAAATGGAGTTCAGAGTCGAAAAAGGCAAGGGATATCGTGCAGTTGAAAGAGGCAAAGAAGAAGGAAGCTCACTAGACTTTCTGCAAATTGATGCAGTGTTCATGCCTGTAACGAAAGTCAACTATAGCGTCGAAGATGCCAGAGTCGATGGTTCAGGTATTCGCGAGCGTCTGCTGATGGAGATTTGGACTAATGGCAGTATCAAGCCAGAAGAAGCGCTATCTCAAGCCGCAGGAATTGTCGTCGATCTATTCAACCCTCTCAAAGATTTAACTCTAGAGCCAATTCCCGAGGACTACGAGCCAGACGAAGATCCGACCAGTCAGATTCCGATCGAGGAGTTACAGCTATCGGTTCGTGCCTACAACTGTCTCAAACGGGCACAAATCAACTCCGTCTCCGATTTACTTGACTATACTCAAGAAGACCTATTGGAAATTAAGAACTTTGGTCAAAAATCAGCAGACGAGGTAATCGAAGCCTTGCAACAACGCCTGGGTATCACCCTCGCCCAAGAAAAATCAGGCAAGTAAAGACTAGAACTGCCCAAACTAGACTCGAAACCTTGCCATTTAGCAACATTATATATATCAACTATGCGACATCGATGTAAAGTCAAGATGCTGGGTCTACCAGCCGATCAAAGGAAAGCACTAATGCGCGCTTTGGCGACAGAAATTATCCGTCACGGTCAAATCAAAACAACCTTGATTCGTGCTAAAGCAGTGCGTAGCGAAGTTGATCGCATGATCACCCTGGCTAAAGACGGTTCCTTAGCTGCCAGAAGACAAGCCCTAGGCTATATCTATGATAAAGATTTAGTCAGCGAACTATTCAAGGCAGTAGGTGAGCGCTATGGCAAGCGTAACGGCGGCTATACTCGTATTGTTAGAACCAAGCGTCGTCGCGGTGATAATGCCGAAATGGCGATCATTGAGCTAGTTTAAGTATTAAGACGGTAAATTCCTATTCAGAACAATATATGAGAATAGCTTTACTAATTCAGTACCTGGGAACTAACTTTCATGGCTGGCAAAAACAGCCCAATCAGGTAAGTGTACAGGGCTGTATTGAACAAGCGATCGCTAGTATTGCTGGCTATAGGATCAACATTTACGGTGCAGGTAGAACTGATGCGGGAGTCCATGCTGCAGCTCAGGTAGCACACTTTGAATACGAAGGACCAATCCCAGCTCACAAGTGGTCAAAAATTATCAATGCGAGACTGCCAGAGGGTATACTGATAAGGGCTTCGGCTCAAGTAAACGAGGATTGGCACGCTCGTTTTTCGGCTGTTTGGCGACGCTATCGCTACACTATCTATACCGATAAACGACCTAACGTGTTTGTCAATCAGACTTGCTGGCATTATTACCAGTCAGCTCTAAACGAATCGTCGATTCAGCAGGCTTTGGAACCCCTATTGGGAGAGCATAGCTTTGCGGCTTTTAAAAGATCAGGTTCAGATCGAGTTGATTCTCAAGTTGAAGTACAAACTGTCCAGTGCTACCGCCGAGGAGCATTTGTACACCTGGAAATTCAAGCCAACAGCTTTTTATACGGCATGGTACGTTTGCTCGTAGGCATGCTCGTCGAAGTGGGTATTGGTAGGCGATCGCCAGACAACTTTACAGAAATCTGGCAGAGCCAGAACCGCGACGCGGTTAAGTATTCAGCCCCAGCCAAAGGTCTGTGTCTATTGAGAGTAGGTTATCCTGAGTTTCCCTTCGCTCAATCACTGTGGTTTGATACCCAGCCGACTTTTCACCTAGCGAACTAATTCTCTTTATTTAAAATAATCCACAACCTAATATCACGGAAGATGAATAAAACTCCCCTACCCACAAAAGATACCCTAGACCAGAAATGGTACGTAGTTGATGCCGAAGGACAACGCTTAGGACGTTTGGCTACAGAAATTGCGATGATCCTACGGGGAAAAAACAAGCCCAGCTTTACTCCCAACATGGACACTGGCGATTTTGTAATCGTCCTCAACGCCGAGAAAGTTGTTGTAACTGGCAGAAAAAACGAGCAAAAGCTATATCGTCGTCACTCTGGTAGACCAGGTGGGATGAAAACCGAGACTTTCGATCAGCTACAGCAGCGGATCCCCGAACGTATCGTTGAGAAAGCAGTCAAAGGCATGTTGCCCAAAAACGCCATGGGTCGCAAATTATTTACCAAGCTCAAAGTTTATTCTGGCTCCGATCATCCCCATGGAGCGCAGAACCCTGAAACCTTAACCATCAATACTATTCCTCAAAAGAACTAAACCATGGAAACACAAGATAAAGTTGTATATTGGGCTACTGGTCGTCGCAAATCAGCGATCGCTAGAGTCCGCTTAGTACCTGGAGAAGGCAAGCTAGTAGTTAACGGCAAGCCTGGAGAAGATTATTTTAATCGTATTCCTAGCTATTTAATGTCGATCAAAGGACCATTAGAAACTTTGGGCTTTGAGAGCGAATACGATATTTTGGTTAACGCTCATGGTGGTGGATTGACTGGTCAAGCAGATGCTGTCAGGCTCGGTGTTGCTAGAGCTTTATGCAAGCAGGATCCTAACAATCGTACTCCATTAAAGACCGAAGGCTTCTTAACTCGCGACCCTCGCTGTAAAGAAAGAAAGAAATATGGTTTGAAGAAAGCTCGCAAAGCGCCTCAGTTCTCCAAACGTTAGACTTTATTTTAGCTTCTAGCTTTTAGCCATTAGCTTTTAGCTTTTTTTTGTTACTTAATGGCTGTTTACAAAAGCAACTTTTAAAGAAAAATGCCCAAACCTGAAATACACCCAACTTGGTACCCTGATGCCAAGGTAATCTGCAACGGTGAAGTAGTGATGACCGTTGGTTCAACCCAGCCAGAAATCAATGTTGATGTTTGGTCGGGAAATCACCCTTTTTATACTGGTACTCAAAAGATTATCGATACTGAAGGTCGTGTTGATCGCTTTTTACGTAAATACGGTATGCTCGATGCTAGCAGTGAAGAAGCAGAAACAGATACAGAGCCTAAATCTGAAGCTGAAAATTAGCCATTCAAGACAAAATATAAGCCCAGTGGTCGATATTAATTGACTGCTGGGTTTGTTGTATCTCGATCTATTTTTCGCAGTAAATCATCTTAATCAATTTGATTGGAGAAAACCAATGGCAGAAACATATTTACTAGACAAACTGAAATCTGTAGAGCAAACTTTTCAAGAACTTACTCTCCGCCTGGCAGATCCCGATATTGCTACTAATCCAGATGAGCTGCAAAAAATAGCCAAAGCGAGAGCTTCTTTAGAAGAAACAGTAAACACTTATCAGCAGTGGCAGTCAGCGACAGAGGAGCTAGCCGAAGCAAAAGAAATTCTCAAGGAAGCAGTCGATCCTGAGATGAAAGAAATGGCGAGTATGGAAGCTAGTGAACTGGAGGAGCAGCTTCAGGAGTTGGAGAAAAAGCTCAAAGTCCTGTTACTGCCAAGCGATCCTAATGATGATAAGAACATCATGCTAGAGATTCGAGCTGGTACTGGTGGGGACGAAGCCAGTATTTGGGCGGGAGACCTCGTTCGGATGTATACACGCTATGCCGAAACGCAAAACTGGAAGGTATTCCTCCTCAGTGAGTCCGCAGCGGATATGGGCGGCTTTAAAGAGGCGATACTCGAAGTTACGGGAAACTCTGTCTATAGTAAGCTCAAGTTTGAAGCGGGGGTTCATCGAGTCCAGCGGGTTCCTCAAACCGAAGCTAGCGGTAGGGTTCACACCTCAACCGCTACTGTGGCTGTGATGCCAGAAGTTGACGACGTAGAGATTCGCATCGATCCCAAGGATATAGAATTAAAAACTGCACGTTCTGGCGGTGCTGGTGGGCAAAACGTCAACAAAGTTGAAACAGCAGTAGATTTGATCCATAAGCCGACAGGAATCAGAATCTTTTGTACCGAAGAGCGATCGCAACTGCAAAACAGAGAGCGAGCAATGCAAATTTTGCGCGCCAAGCTCTACGAGATCGAATTAGCAGAACAGCAAAAAGAAGTTCGCGGCTTAAGATTGGCTCAGGTAGGGACAGGTTCGCGCTCAGAGAAAATTCGTACCTATAACTACAAAGATAATCGTATTACCGACCATCGTTTGGGTAAAAACTTTCCTCTGGCTAATTCCTTAGAAGGAGATATCGACGTGATGATTCAATCTTGTATTTCCCAGGATCAGCAAGATCGACTGGAAGAATTAGCCCAGTCTCCTGATAGAGCAGAGGCTCTTAACTAGCATCAGGTACTGATGATCAAGCTTAAAGGCGGCGTTTTTTATATCTGTCGATTGTACCCTGTAGAGAATCAAGATATTGCTCGTCGTCGAGAGTTTGTGATTCGAGTCTGCCAGAAGCGATCGCTACTTTAGCTAGATCTTCAGCTTGAATCCGATTACCGCGAATAGCAGCCAGGAATCTACCACTGCTAGGAATACCTTGAGTCTTAAATCTTCCCTGATAGGCAGCTTTTACCAAGTTTATGGGGCTAATTTTGACGACGTTAATATTTTCACTGTTGTTACTGCGTTCGGCTACAACTTCATTAGCGAAGGAAGAATTGTAGCTAGAAAGTGTTATGACCAATAAAGTGGCAAGAGCTAGAGGTTTCATTTATTTCATTCCTAATCTAAGACTGATAATTTTTTTGCTTGGTGTAACTATGATAATTACCTACCTTGCTGAAAATTATCTAAGATTTGCTTGGTGTTTCATGAGCATTTGCTGAAAGAAGAAGACTTAAATTTTCAGACTGTTTATCTTCCGCAGCAAAAGCGACCGCCCGACATACGACAGAAACACCCCTGAATCATCAATTTCAAACCCACTTCGAGGTTAGAACAAATGTTGTTAGACATGAGTCGTATCACAGTTCCACCAGGGCAAACAGTCGTGCTGGAAAACATAAGCTGGTCTGAATTTGACTAAAGATCCTCCGCCAGATTTGACTTGGGAAATAGATATTACCAACAGAAGTCATCCTGAGACCTATCAATCTTTAGGCGTTCCCGAATTACGGCAATACAAAAGAGGGAAACTAAAATCTTTACTGTTGCAAAATGGTCGGTATATTGAGTCAGAAACCAGCCTCATTTTTCCTTTATTAGAATCAATTCCTCAGTATTTAACTCAGTGTTGTACTGAAGTTAAGAACAAAGGGATGAGAGCGTTTAGAAATTGGATTAAAGAGCAAGCTTGATAATAAAAAATAAAAATTAGATTTCAAGAACTCAAGGAATTATCAGAAGAAAAAGTTGCTGGAAAGAAAAACATCACGATTTAGAAGAGTTTGTCTCCAGAAAATAGGAATACTAGTTTTACTTCAATAGGATCAAGATAGAGCGATCGCCTAAACCATATCAACTATATTAAAGAAGTATCAAGTTAATTAGCTTGGAAGATGAATACCTACACTCTTAATCTCAAACCTCTAGCTAAAAAGATTACAGTTGAGCATTTTGAATAGCTATGTCAGCTCAATCCCGAACTAAAGTTAGAGACGAATCAGCAAGGAGAATTAATAGTTGGTTCTTTAACTGGCTTTACAACAGGAATATACAATGCCGAATTGACTGCTCAGTTTGGCAATTGGAATCGAAAGTATAAATTGGGTATTGTTTGCGATTCTTCTACAGGTTTTATACTTCCCAATGGCGCAATTCGCTCTCCTGACGTAAGCTGGATTGCTAAGGAAAGAGTTGCGAGATTTAGTAAAGAAGAGAAAGCCAAATTCTTACCCCTTACTCCAGATTTTGCTTTAGAGTTGATGTCCCCTAGCGATAGGTCAGAAGATACTCAGGCAAAGATGACGAGCGACCCCGCGTCGACGCAAGGCGCAAGGGAACGCGCGAGGATGAAGGAGTATCAGGACAACGGAGTTAAATTAGGTTGGTTGATTAATCCTCAGCTACAGCAGGTAGAGATTTATCTTCAAGACGGAAGTATAAAAGCAATAAATAAGCCTGATGTGCTTTCAGGGAGAGATTTGCTGCCAAATTTAGAGATCGAATTAGACTTTATCTGGGAATAAGGTTAAAACTGCTAGAGCGATCGCCAAATCAACTGGAAATCACAATTTCGCCTTGGCAAAAGACTTGAAAAATATTGGAATAATCTCTATTGTCATCGCCTGTAAAATGACGCAAGATATTGATGGCAATATTTTGTGGTGGCTACTATCAAAAGCATGATATTTGAGAGCTTAAAATCGATTGATATAATTAGAGCCTTGTTATTGAATAAAAGATCTTGGCTATCTGGTCTGATTTGGCTATTAATTATTTTGCCAGCTCAGGCACTAGAACTAAAGGTCGCGATTAAGAAAGAAGTAAGTAGTGTCAAAATAGGCAGTTCGACCAATGCGATCGTTAAAGACGGTGCGGGAAAACAGCTTGGTGAGTTAAATCCAATGTCGGCCTTGGCAGCTAAATACAATAATAAGCAAATTACTCTTGCTGATCGCGTTAGTGCCAAAGAATTGATTGTTGAGCCTAAAGATGATGGCTATGTTTGGATTGGCGATCGCTGGTATCGAGGAACGACTCGTCTAATTCTGCAAGATAATGGGATTACGGCAATTAATAATGTTGATCTCGAACAATATTTATATAGTGTAGTCGGGGCAGAAGCAGTTTCAAGTTGGCCGATCGAGGCTCTCAAAGCCCAGGCAGTAGCGGCACGCTCCTATGCTCTATACAAACGTAACGTCGAGTCCAACGGTATTTATGATGTCGATACGACGATTGGTACTCAAGTATATAAAGGTCTAGATAGCGAATACACGACGACTCACGAAGCGGTCAACAGCACTTTGGGTCAGATTATGACCTATAACAATGAGGTGATTTTAGCGGCGTTTCATTCTTCTTCTGGGGGCTATACAGAAAATGTCGAAGATATCTGGACATCTCCTCTGCCTTACTTAAGATCTGTGGTTGATTACGACCATGAATCTCCTGTATTCGAGTGGCAACAGATAGTTCCCGTTAGCAAAATCAGAAACCTTGTGGCGGGAATTGGCAAGGTCAAAGGTCTTCAACCAGCAGAGATAACACCTCGTGGTCGAGTAATTACGATGAAAGTGACAGGCGATCGCGGTACTACCACGATTAGCGGGAAGAAGCTACGCAAAACTCTCGATCTTCGCAGTACTCTCTTCCGTGTCTCAACCGATGGTAATAATCTTCATATCAAGGGGCGAGGTTTCGGTCATGGGCTTGGTTTGAGTCAATGGGGCGCTTATTATTTGGCGCAACAGGGGGTCAACTATCATCAAATTTTGGCTCACTACTATCAGAGTGCTAGCCTGAACAAAATTGAACCATAATTCAACTCTTTTTTTTAGGCTGCATAAACAATTCATCGTGCAGGTAAAAGAGATAGTGAATGTGAGAGTTTTGCGGCGATAAATTTGATTCAAAACCATAGCCAAATGCCGCTTCAGTAGGTTAAATATATATTGTTCACCAACTATCAAGTAACTGAGCGTTAATCACTGAGTTCTACAACTTCGATATCATGTCAAACAGTTCCTCCTCATTAAACAAAAGCCGATCGCCACGTATTTTAGTCGTTTCTGTGCGTGGATTTCGTTTTCAGGCGGCAAATTGCTGTATCTATGAGTTGGAAGATTTACTGACAGATTTGGAATCGGCTCAACAGTACAATCCGATTCCAGATCGCAACTTCGATCTGGCGCGTAAGATCTATCGCGGCGCAAAATATCTGGGAAGTTCTGACAATGCGGCTTTAAAAGCTGCTCCTTTTCCTCAGGAGTTAGTTTTAGAACAAGAATACGATTTATTGTTTGCTGTCTTAGATAATCCTTGGCAGTTTCATTTGCTGGAGAATATTAAGGGATGGCGGGAAAAATGTCGTTATTCAGCCTGTTTCATTACCGAGATGTGGCAGCCCGATCTTAAGCTCAAGCGACTGTTTAGAGAGCCTTGGTCGAGTTTTGATCGCGTATTTTTAGGCGTAACTCAGTGCGTAGCTGGTTTGAATGAGTTAATTAAACCTCCCGTTACTTACATTCCGCCCGCGGTTGACACTTTACGTTTCTCTCCCTATCCCGATCCCCCTCAACGCCTAATTGATGTTTCCTATATAGGAAGGCGATCGCCAAATATCCATGATGCTTTGGTTAAAAGAACTGCCCAAGATAATTTTTTCTACTATCACGACACCCTTAAGGGCAAACTAGAAATTAGCAATCCCCGAGAACACCGTATTCTGTTAGCAAATCTATTTCAAAGAAGTCGCTACAACATCACTAACTACGCTAAATTCAACTCTACAGAAGAAACAGGCGGAACTCAGGAAATTGGCTATCGCTTTTTTGAAGGAGCCGCAGCAGGAACGGTAATGATAGGAATGCCACCTGCTGGCGAAGCTTTCCCCCGCTATTTTGACTGGGAAGAGCCGATTATTAAAGTCGATCTCTCAGGTACAGATGTTGTGGAAGTGATCGCCGAGCTAGATGCCCAACCAGAAAGACTCAAAAATATTAGTCGAAGAAATGTCGCAAATTGCCTGCTCAAACACGATTGGTCTTATCGCTGGCGAGATATGTTGGTAACCTTCGATTTAAAGCCCAGTGCGGCAGTAATTGAGCGTCAAAAGTATCTTCAGCGGCTAGGATATGAAATTCTGGCAGAAATTAATTGACGATGTGTATGAACTTGTGAACTCACTTCGTTGCCAAGATAGTAATTTGTAGCTATCGACTATCAGCTATCAGTTTGCAATCGATTCTAAATAAAAAAGAATCAAAAAAACTAAAACTTTTCTTCTCCTAGCAACCGCAGTTACTCTTCCAATCATCACTTAATATCAGTAACTGGCTTTTGTCACTCTTTTTATAGAATTAAGGGCTACAGAATTAAAAGCCTCTATTTTGAGCTGTTTGAAATATTGCTTTAATTAATTTGATTGATTCGAAAGAATAATGTTCTTAACAAAGGTTAATATATTATACTTTTATTAACTGATAGATTTTTTACACAAAAACTTAACAAATGGTAGCGCAATTTCCCTGGCTTACCGCGATTATTCTTTTACCTCTGCTAGCCGCTCTAGCAATACCTCTTATTCCTGACAAAGATGGTAAAACCCTTCGTTGGTACGCTCTCAGTGTCGGTATCGCAGACTTCCTCTTGATGGGATATGCGTTCTGGAATAATTATGATGCAAGCAACGCTCAGTTTCAGCTAGCTGAAAACTACAGCTGGATTCCCCAACTCGGAGTTAGCTGGTCGGTTTCAGTAGATGGTATTTCTGCTCCCCTAGTTTTATTAGCGGGATTTGTCACTACCCTGGCAATGCTGTCTGCCTGGCAGGTAGATCGTAAGCCTCGCTTATTCTACTTCTTGATGCTGGTGCTATATTCGGCGCAGATTGGAGTTTTCGTCGCCCAGGATATGCTGCTCTTCTTCGTAATGTGGGAATTAGAATTAGTTCCTGTATATTTATTAGTCTCGATTTGGGGTGGTTCAAAACGTCGTTACGCAGCAACAAAATTTCTACTCTACACTGCGGCAGCTTCTATTTTTATCTTGGTTGCGGGCTTGGGTATGGCTTTCTATGGCGATAACCTCACCTTTGACATTGCCGCTCTAGCCCTAAAAGACTATCCCTTAGCTTTAGAGGTGCCGCTATATGCTGGACTACTAATTGCCTTTGGCGTGAAGTTAGCTATCTTTCCTCTTCATACTTGGCTACCCGATGCTCACGGAGAGGCTTCTGCCCCAGTCTCCATGATCTTGGCAGGTGTTTTATTAAAGATGGGCGGCTACGGCTTGATCCGCTTCAATATGGAGCTATTAACCGACGCTCACGTCTATTTCGCACCTCTGTTGGCAACTTTGGGTGTGATCAACATTGTCTATGGTGGCTTTAGCTCTTTTGCTCAGACCAACATGAAACGCCGTTTGGCATATTCCTCCGTTTCTCACATGGGATTTGTTTTAATTGGGATTGCTTCCTTTACCGACATCGGTACTAGTGGCGCAATGTTACAGATGTTATCCCACGGTCTAATTGCTTCTGTACTGTTCTTCCTAACAGGTGTCACCTACGATCGCACTCACACCCTATTCATGGATCGGATGGACGGTGTGGCACTGGTAATGCCTAAAGCGTTCGCCCTATTTACTGCTGCGGCGATGGCATCCTTAGCTCTACCTGGTATGAGTGGTTTCGCGAGTGAGATTGCCATATTTGTGGGAATGGCTACTAATGATGTTTACAGCCCTACCTTTTCCACGGCAATGATCTTCTTAGCCGCAATTGGAATCATCATGACTCCAATCTATCTACTGTCGATGCTGAGACTAGTATTCTTCAACTCCAACGAAGCTCTAGCCTGTGATGTAGATCGGGCAAAAATGAGCAAGCCCACCAATGAGCCAGCAGTTTGTTTTGGTAATAGCTGTGCCTTACCTGGAGAAGCACCCTTTGATGATGCTAACCCCAGAGAAATATTTATTGCCGTCTGTTTCTTAGTCATGATTGTCGGGATCGGACTTTATCCCAAGCTCTTTACTCAGATGTATGACGTGAAGACAGTGGCGATTAATGGCAATGTTCGTCAGTCGCAAGTGGCGATCGCTCAACAGAAACAAGTTACTTTGGCTCAAGCACCAATGATAGGCGAAGTTATCAAGTAACTCTTACTTCAAGTCTAGAACTCAAATTTCAGAAAGACTAACTAGTTTTAAATGTAACTACCGTTAGTCTTTTTTATTGTTTTATACTTATGGTCGTTCTAATTATTTACTCCTATTTATTTTCATCCTCGATCGCCTTTAAGGCAGTCTTGATTAACTGAAAATATGGCGCTTGGGTTACATTTACCTCTTTTGCTGTATCTCTCGATTGACCTAGCAAACCAGTGCGATCGCCTTTACTAACGGCTAAGACATGACCGTGATCGTTTCTGATTCTTAGTTCTCTGGGGCTTTTGCTACAGACATAGATTCTGCCATTCTGGGTAAAGACAGCTTTTTGGACGTTGTTATTCTTTGCAGGGTTATTCTTTACTGGGTTGGTAACTGGAGCAATATTATTGTTGGGAGTATGATCTGTATCTTTTACTGGGTTAGTAACTGGGGCAATACTTTTGCTGTTTGCGTTACCTGCATTTTCTGCTGACTGCTCGACGGGAATAATATCGTTGCTGTTGATATTACTCAAAGGAGTCTGAGGTTGCCTAACTCCCACTATCTCTAGCTCGATCGCCGTATTGCCTTGCCAGTGATTTTCTTTGAGCTTGTAGGCAATATCTAAACAGTTGGGTAAAGGACAATATTCGCCCCAGCGCCAGGCAAGAGCCTTGATCTGAGTTGAGGAGCCTGCTTCTTGTAGAGTGAGCTTGAGATGGTCTTGAGTTTTACCGATCGCTCTTTGGTCAATTACCCGAACATTAGGAGTCCAAAATACGGGGGTGCTATTACCAATTCCCCAAGGCTGTAGACTTTCAATTTGCTGATACAGTTCATTGTCTACCTGCCCTAAAGTAGCTTGAGCATCAATCTTCACCAACGGCTTGAGATGTTCTACTTCCAGACACTTATGGGCAAACTCGCTTAGTCTTTGTTTTACCGCCTCCAAATTATCCGCCAGAAAACTAAAGCCTCCCGCTGCACGGTGTCCACCATATTTACCCAGCAGATCTTGGCAGTAGTTGAGAGCATCAAAGACATTAAACTCATCAATACTTCTTGCTGAACCACGGATCATCCTCGGTGCAGGAGGTTTTTCTTGATCTGCTGCTGCTTCAACTTCAACTTCTTCTTCCTCATGGTCTTCATAAGTGCCAATAAACACGGGTACGCCATAACGTTCGACTAAACGGGATGCCACAATCCCAATTACGCCATGATGCCAACCTGCGGCGACGACTACTAATACTCGATCGCTTTTCCAGGGAATAGGCGCATTTTCTACCAGGGCGATCGCCTCCTTTTCAATTTGCTCACATAGTTGACGACGCTTTTGATTGGTTTGCTCGCACTGATCGGCTCTAGCTTGAGCAATGAGCAGGTTGTCCGTAGTCAATAGCTCGATTACCATTTGCGGATCGCCAATCCGTCCGACAGCGTTAATTCTTGGTCCCAAACGAAAGCCAATATCATCGGGTTTTAACTGCTTCTGCGTTTCATCGATCCCTGCTACTCCCATTAATGCCTGAATACCCAATAATTGAGAGTTAGGTAAAGCGCGTAAACCTCTTTTTAACCAACGGCGATTTACGCCTGTCAGGGGAGCAAGATCGGCAATTGTCCCCAGGGTAAATAGTTCCATGATCGGATTTGTTAAACCCTTGAGCTTACCCAGACTTTGGGCAGTGGCGATCGCCAAGAAATACGCCACTCCTACCCCAGCTAGTCCTTCGTAAGGAGAACTATCATTCAGCAACTTCG
>JBCBWB010000085.1:0-22470 GCA_039817275.1 Cyanobacteria bacterium J06648_1
ACCATTGCGAGAGACAGTCCGTTTGGGAGGTACAGGAAAAGCTCTGAGGCGATATTGTCCAGGTCCTACCTGTTCTAGTAAAGCGGGGTCTACAGGGCGAGTGCGTCGAACCTGATTGTTATAGACCTCCTGAGCCGCACCTCTAGGGGCAACCTGATAGGCAAAACGCTGTTTAAGGTCTTCAGACTCTCCTAGCCATAAGCCTGTAATGGCAGAACTTTCGGGCAAGGAGAAATAGTAAAGTATCTCCTCCACATCGTTAGTCTGATTTTCATAGACTTCGTGGATTTTCACATTTGCCCAGTTTCCACCAGGCTCGATATCCACCTCCTGTTTTGCCAGCCAGACTTTTTTCTGGTCGATATTCAACAAGCCCGCCTTTGCCTGATCGACGATCGCCGTAGACTGGATTGCATGACGTACCGATTTGCGTTCGGCTTTTTGGATTGGTGTATCAAAAAATTCAGCGTAAAGATCAGCGGCGCGATCGACATCATTGCGATCGCCCTGATAGAGGAAGGGAGATAAAAGCTGGTTATATCGATCTTGAAAGAAGTGAGATACTGACTTGGGTAGCTTCAGATTGTCGTAGAGGTTATAGATATGGTCGTTACCCTCTCTAGTACTCAAATAACGATAGGGGTAAAGGTTAGCGTTAATTAGTCCCTTACGAATATTGCCAGATGCAGCCAGCAACTCTTGTCGGTTTAAGGAAGACTGTTCTAACAGTTGAAATGCCTTAACCTGGGGCTGTTGGTTAAAGATGTTAAACACAATCAGCCAGCTAGCAACTACTGTCACCCCGATCTGAAGCGCCCGCTTGTTACCGTACTGTTGGGCAAAAGCTTGAATAATTTTCTTGCCTGAGTTGATATAGAGATGAGTAATCGCTAGAGGCATTGCCACAAATAAACTGACGCTGAAGCCGAAGAGAATGATCATTGATACCGTTAGCAGCAAAAACCAAACATGACCCATCAACAAAACGTCTAAAAATCCCTTTACCCAATCAAAAGAGAAGAACCCCAAAGTTAGATGATAAGCCCACACGGCAACATAGGCAGCGACGGGAATAGCGTAAATCAGCAAGATTGCCCCTAAGTAAACCCCTGTAAACAACATCAGGGTATGAGAGATCGCCTGTACCCGAGAAAATACTTTCTGATTGGCTCGATAGCCCTGTAGCACTTCGATCGCAAATGCCACAATGCAGACGAGTAAAGTACCCAAAATCAAGGTATTAGCAAAGGTTAATTCTCGGATCAGAAACAGTCGCACCAAGCACCAGGTAACCAGGGGTGCTTCTACACCGTAAAACCAACGTATCAAGGCTTGAGGGTGATAGCGTAAATACCTCGCACCGTAAATCGTACTAGCCGTGGGGATGGCAATTAGCGCTAATAAAGTTAAAGCAAAATCGAGGGGGATCGTGCCGTCAAAGGTAGCTACGACCAGCAATACGCCAATAAAAGGTAAAATACCGCAGTAAACAACGCTCAAAAAGATTAGATTCCAGCCCCAAAAGATAAACTGAAATAATCGATTAAGTAGAGATTGGTAGTTTTTCATAATTGATAATTTATAAGTCAAGCTCAATAAGCTCTTAAGCTCAAACGCTGCATAACTCGAATTGTGAGCAGCTAGCCGTTGAAATAATTCTGGTTAATTGCTTGATAGATAGTGTCGCTAAAGTTCTCAATCTCAGCACTGTCGGGTGTTTCTGTCTGATCAAACAGAATGGAAACTAAGACCCAAGTTTTATGACGCTGGGCAAGATGATCCCAAATACGAGCGACAAAATCATCGGTGGTAGATTCCTGAGACTGGAACCAGTAGGCGGCGGAAAGTTCGCCATTTTGCAGGGACAACCATCTGGCGTGGATCGAATCGTTGAGTAGTCGGGAGTCCATCGCGTCGATCTTAAAACCATTGCCCAAAAAGCATAATTCGGGCGGATGGTGAGACTGCCAAGTATCGCTAGCAACCATCAGCATTGAACCAGTTAGATCTGCCGCTTGAAAGCGCAATTTTTGCACTAAAGGATTGGCAGGATTATCAAAGAAGTCAGCCTCAGCAGTAGTTAAAGCTAGGGTTTCAGTCGCAATTGTCGGCGGTAAGTTAATCTCACTCAAAGCGATTTGCTCCCCCTGAAAAGGCTGTAATTGTCCGATCGCGCCTAAGATAATTACGATCGCCACAATCCAATTAAGATTCTTGTGCTGTTGCTTTGAGCGATCGCTACTTGCTGCCGCAACATGAGAGAAATTTGTCTCCTGGCGGGGAACTTTTTGCAGCAGTTTCCAGGTTAATGTACTGGCAATAATAAAGCCGACAATGCCTAAAGGTAGGTGCAGCACATCGGCTATCTGCTCTTGCTGTAAGACTTCGATCGCCACAACTAAGATAAAGACGCGAGTAATGTTAGCAGCGATTAAAAACAACAAATTGGCGATCGCCACATAGAGCCAGCGCCAGCCCAAACGACGCTGTTCGATCCAGGTTGCCCCTAATAAAAATATTGTGCCTGTCCAGAGACTCTTCATGCCGCTACAGGGCAAGTCTACTTGAGCAATGCCGTTTTCCATGACAATAATGTCGTGAGAGGAAGCTGCGCTTAAACGAAACTCGGCTAAGGCTTGAGCAACAGCATGGGCAGTAATCACCCGCACGGGAAACCCCAAGCCACTATTAAAAGCCACCAGAAAGGGAATAAGACAGGCAGTGACGGTAGCCAGAGTTAAACCCTTGTGCCAAGCATCCTCGGAAATCAATAATCCCAGTAAGCCATAGCTGCCAAGAATAAAACACAGCAAAGTTAGCTGAGGAATATTCAACGACCATTTAAGGATAATTGCCCCGACTTCTGCCCCTAGCAGGAGCAAAAATGGATAGAGCTTAAAATTAATATCTAAAGATTCTGAGCTAAAAAAATTGGTGCGGACCAGCTGGATAAATAAAGCGATCGCACCAAGAGTTAATAAAATTAAATTTAAAGTATTTGTATTTTGCAGAGATTCAATAAACCATTTATATGTCCAAATATTGCCCAACAACCAGGCAGAAATCAAGAAAATGACTTGGAGATAATTCTGCTCTTTTAAAATCGGTTTGCTAATCATAGCTAATTGCCAACGTATAGAGTTTTCACGATTAATAAAACCGTGATGGCTACCATTGTAGTTTTTTCAAAATAGCAATGACCACTCTAGATTAGGCGATATTTAGTTAGATATTGTCCGAGAAATATGGGAATCCTATGGATCTAGCAGTCTATACTTTTGCAACATAAAAAATGCGAGCTTTCTTAATATCCCTCATATCTCTTGTTTTAATTGGCGGCTGTCATATTATCGATCCCCTCAACTACGACAAAGAAACAGGAGCGCCAGAAGGAGCGATCGAGGAGCGCCATGCTTGGGGCAATGAGCATTTGGGTATTTCATATCAGCAGGTAATTACCTGGCTTACACAGGCAGAAATAGTGCAAGAAAATATTGGCGATGTCATTACTGTTGCGCCAGTCGGCAAGCCTAACTTTATCTCATCTTATTTTACCGATGGCTTAATAGGAACTTTTACTTTAGAAGTAGTTGGCAGCAAGGGAAAGGCGATATTTTTAGCTTCTGGTACAGCGCCTTGTTCGATGGGTGGAACTTGTTTCAATCGAGGCACATTAATCGTCAACGGGGAAGATATTGCCGTTCATTCCAGTGGCATTAGTTTAAAAGAATTTAATAAACCAGAAAACAAAATCGTATCTCTAAGTAAAGAAATACAGTTTTACAATCGTAAATATCCTGAAAGTAAAAATGATCCGTCCAAGTCAAATACTAGTATTTTAAATTTATGGGTGGAAAGAGCAGAAGCTTATGCCAAACTGAAACAATACGATCGAGCAATAGCAGATATCGAAGTCGCCATAAGTTTATTTGACCAAAGAAATCCTAGTTTAAGTTGGTCTTCTGCACGAGATTTAGAAGACTATATGGTCTTGGCAGCTTTATATAATTACTTTATCCAAGATTATAGTCAAAGTGCTGTTGCGATTGAACGTGCCATTGTCGCCCATGATGTTGAGATGTCCGAGCGAAATAGTAAGGCTGCAAATACAAATAAACAGATCGATGATTTAGATTTATGGTTATGGATAGTCAGAATGAAACAGGGCAGTAAAGAATTAGCAGATAAGGAACTAAGGCAAGTCTTAGAAGAAGTATCAAAAATCGATCGCACCTGCGAACTAAGTACTGAAGTTGCCAGATTTCTTCTAGGAGATATAAGTGAAATAAAATTGACTAATATTATTGATAATAATCCTTACAAAATCGCTCATGACTGTTACAATATCCGTTCGAGCAAGTTTCATTTAAACTATTACGTAGGGCAAAAAGCAATAGTCAACGGCGATATAGATAAAGGAAAAGAGATGCTAAAGTTATCCCTAGAAAACATAAGTAAATACCGCACAGAAAGCAAAATTGCTAAACACGAGTTGAATAACTAGCTATTTGCGATCGCACTTGTCTTGTTAAACCGACAGGCATTTAATCTAAATTGGAATATTTAATCTGATAGGGGATTTCTTCTACAGGCAGAGACTCACCATCAAGATCGCCATAACTAAGCTGGAGTCGCCTCTCCCCAGCATACTTAATTAGCTTGCCGCTATAGAGTTCGGCTTTTGTCCCCAGGCTTTGAATCCGCACCTTGCCATTAAAAACCGTCGCCCTGGCTAAATAAAGCACCAAATCATCTCTGGAAGGACGATTGACGGTGGTACTAGCAGTTAGATGAGCCATCCCCCGCTCATCAATTTCTTGTGTCATCGCCATTGCCGTATTGCGAATGCCCCGTATCGCCACAATTGCCGCCGCTACCGCCATAGTGATATCAACGCCTTTTTCCGTCATAATCTTGCGAGTAGAAAGAAATTGAAAGTTTTTCTCCCCCAGATCGTCACGAATACGACGATGAATCATATTATGAGGATGATAGTCCGATAGCGCCCCGACGATCGCACCACAAGCGTTACGAGGTTCGCGCCAGGGAGACTCACGGGTTTTACCATAGATGCGCCTGTCTCCCTCTTCTAAACGTCCGACATGGGTTTTGAGATCCGTCGCTACCAAAACCATCGACTGAGGATTGCCCGCATATAGTCTACGCCGTAGAGGTTCATCCATCTGATGGGCAACGGTAACATGGGCTAGGGTTGCGCCGTTATCTGTCCCACCGCCAGCGGGGAAAAATGCCTCAAGCTTTAGTTCGCCGATTTCTGAGAGAGTAGCAAAGCGGGATGCGACCACATCTCGATAACGTTTGGTGACTTCTCCCTGGTGAATGCGATCGCCACAGTTAGTATAGGCTAGAGTTGTGACAACGCTAGGTAAGCTTAGATCTGCGCCACAGACCTTGATATCTGTATCACTAGCCGCCGCAAGCTGTAGTTCATCTCGCAGTAGCTGCAAGCCGTTGATTAGGGCATAGCGATCGCTGACAATTTCGTTGAGATAATTATGGTAGGCATTTCTTTCCATACCAAAGCTGGCAGGAAGTTGCCAAAAGCGATCAATTCTTTTTTGGGCAGATTCGGCATCGAAAGTAAGAGACATAAGTTAGTTACCAGACTAGAGAAACTAAGTTTGAAACCTGTTGTCAAAAGCAGAGATCAAGGTAAAAAGTTCAGATTGGCTCTAGATTATCCTTAAATTTAGACAGCGACACCAAACATCCAATGTGTAGAATAAATCTAATTTGAGTTTAAACATCATGCTGGTTACACATTAACTCACGCACAAAATAGCATCTCCTATAGCCTTAACTACAGATCTAAATACAGATCTAAAAATTCAGCAGCTCTAGCAATTCTTTATGAAATTAACTCTCTATCGCTATTCGGGGAAGTATTTCTATGTGCCAGAACGCGCCTGTTGGGATCGGGGCTGGACAGAGGAAGTTATTGAACAGGGAAAAACTAAGCTGGTTAAGCATCCCGCCCTTAAGCACGTCAAAGAGAACGTCGATACGACTCTCACGCAGCGATCGAGGATGCCAATTCCGATGCTTTAGAGAATGTGCTTACAGGTGACAATATTAACTTTAATCGTAGGATCGGACAGAAATCCCTAGACGACGATACCCTCTCAGATTTTATTCAAAACTTTGAGAAGATTCCCCTTAGGGATGATGACTTTGAATTCCCCGATTTATTGGGGGCTGCCTATGAATGGCTGATTAAATATTTTGCAGACTCGGCAGAGAAAAAAGCAGGAGAGTTTTACATTCCTGCCGAAGTAGTGCGGGTATGTGTGGAGCTGTGTAAACCTGCCGAAGGCATGAGCATCTATGATCCCACCGTCGGTTCGGGGGGGATGCTAACTTTGATATCAAGGGTAATCGCTATCGTTTGATTGTCGATATTATTTATCCCAGCCAGAGAATCTATATCAAGTATGTTTTGACTCACTCCGAATACGAATTAATTTACCTCTACCGCTAGCTTAAACCCGAGATTGCTTAAAATACTGCGAATACTATTTAACTGTGGATTACCTTTTTCTGACAGGGTTTTATATAAGCTTTCTCGATTGCGATTAGTCCCCTGTGCCAATTGAGTCATACTGCTATTAGCATCAACGATATCCCTAAGTGCCAATAGAAATACTTCAGGATTATCATCTTCTAAAGCAGCATTGAGGTACTCTTTTGCTTCTTCGGGGTCAGTTAGAGATTTTAGTAAATCATCTCGGTAGTTTATGCTTCTAGTCATCATCGCGCTCCTTATAATCTTGCCAATATAGTTTTGCTTTTTCGATGTCTTTGCGCTGACGAGCGACCCCGCGTCGGCGAAAGACGCAAGGGAACGCGCTCGTCGTGACTACTTTTATCGCCCCCACATAACAGAATTATCGTTGTGTTTCCTTGTTGAGCAAAATAAACTCGATAACCAGCAGCAAAATTAATTCTTAGCTCGCTCACTCCTCCGCCAACAGTTTTACAATCACCCAAATTGCCCAGTCGAATACGATTTATTCTAGTCCTGATTATGGCTCTTGATTTTCTGTCTCGCAAAGATTCGAGCCAATCACTAAAAGGTATTTTCCCATCTTGTTTTACATAGATGAGTATGGCTTTCTCTTGAGCTTCCATCTGGATTTTGTAGCTTATAGACTACAGATCATTCTATTTTATCACGGTTACAAAGTAGCGGTCTCATTATTTCCAATTTTTGCCGTTTTGTTTGCCGCTTTCTGACCGAACAAATACTGGGGTGAGAGTCTCTCAATTTGGGTACTATAGTTTGGAGCGCAAAATGAAGGTGAGGGTGGGTCATGACCGAATACACCGAAGTCGAACAACCATTTCTACAGCAGTTAAAAACTCTAGGCTGGAATATCGTTGACCAGGGTCAAGGCATCCCCACAGATCCGAAGAAAAGCCCGCGGGTTAACTTTCGCTCCTGGATTTTACCAGAAGTGTTTGCGCGATCGGTCACGGCAATTAATACCAACCCCGACGGTACGACTTGGCTTAATCCCAAACAAATTCGAGAGCTACAAGATCAAATTCTGCGCCAGCCCAACCGCACTCTCTTAGAAGCTAACGAAAGGATTCAAAAGCTGCTGTTTAAAGCCCAGGTTGATGTCAATGAATCTACTGGGGAACAAGACCCCGTGGTGAAGTTGATTGACTTTGCCAATCCCGAAAAAAATCAATTTCATGCCATCAATCAGTTCCGTATTGATACACCTGGCTGTGTCAAAAAGTTCATCATTCCCGATATTGTGCTGTTTATTAGCGGCGTTCCCTTAATCGTCGTGGAATGTAAGAAAGGTAGTGCTACCTGCGCCAATCCGATGAACGAAGCTTTTGTATAGCTCCAGCGTTATATGAACCAACGCTCCGAAACAGCACGGCAAGGTTTAAAGGAAGGGGAACCCAAGCTGCTTCACTCCAATTTGATGCTCATCCGCAGTTGTGGTTTGGGGGCAGATTACGAAACGATCACCTCGGGTATAGAATACTTTTTCCCTTGGAAAACTCAGTACCCCCAGCCCGATGAAGTTGCTCAAGAAATGAATCCTCAAGAGCAGTTGATTAACGGAATGCTGAATAAAATTAACCTCCTGAGTATCCTTCGTACTTCTAGCGTCTTTATGGATACCGACAGCGGTGCGCGGATGAAAATGGTGTGTCGCTATCAGCAATTTCGGGCTGCCCAGAAAATAATCGCTCGCCTGCGTCACGGAGAAACCGCAGCAGCTAAAAGCGGGGTGATCTGGCATACTCAAGGGTCGGGTAAAAGCTTGACGATGGTATTTGTAGGGCGGATATTGCGGGCTATTACCGACCTCAGCGATTAAAAAGAAATACGGCGCGACGGGGGACTTACTCGAAGCCAAAAGCCGAATTCAGGCGATCGCACGAGACATAGTACGGCACTATCTAGAGCATATCTTTCCCAACGGGTTTTAAGCTCAGGTAGTCTGTCATTCCAAACTGGCGGCAGTACGCTATCAAAAAGCAATAACCCAGGCTCTCAGAGATACTGTGGCGCAACTATCGGCACAGCCTAGTCCAGATTTACTTCTGATTAGAAAAGTACGCTTTCTCAAAGCTGCGGTATTAATTTCAGGGGATGGTACTAACGAAGCGGCATACATTACCGCCGCCCGCAAACAAGCTAAAGCTGCAAATGCCGTCAATAATTTTGGCAAACCCTTCAACTTCAGCGACGCCGACAAGACCGATACGGGTATTGCTTTTCTAATCGTTTGTGATATGCTCCTGACGGGTTTTGATGCTCCCATCGAACAGGTGATGTATCTCGACAAAAAAATTAGAGAACATAGTCTGCTTCAGGCGATCGCCCGTACTAACCGTGTATATCAGGTTAAACAGCGGGGCTACGTGGTGGACTATATCTGTTTGACGGAAAATCTTACCGACGCCCTCACCCTCTATGCTGCCGTTGACGAACAGCAAGAGCTGGCACTGGGGCTGAAAAATATTGCTTCAGAAATGCCTATCCTTGAACAGCGCTATCAGCGTCTATTGCAGCTATTTACAAGTCATAAAGTAAACATAAAAGGTTATGTCACGGGTAGTATTGCTATCGAACAAGATGCGGAGGTGGTAAACGATGTGGTGAAGCTGCTCAAAAACGAAAGAATCCGCGCTGATTTTGAGGTTTATCTCAAGAAATTTCTCACCAGTCTTGATATTATTCTGCCTAATGCGATCGCCCATAGCTATCGAGTACCTGCCAAACGCTTGGGGTATATTCTGCGAGTTACGAAAGAACGTTACAAAGACACCAGCCTCGATTTAGGCGATGCAGGGCAAAAAGTAAGAGATTTAATCAACGAGCATTTAATGAGTTTGGGCATCAATCCCAAAGTCCCACCGATAGAGCTATTATCCACTGACTTCATCGAGCAGCTTGATCGTCATGCCCAAGGCAACCCCGAAGCCAAAGCCAGCGAAATGGAACACGCAATCCGCAAACACTGCACCGTTCATCATGAGTAGCGTTACGGTGTGATCGCCTTTACACCTAACTCCAGAGCAGATCGATGCAGTAGTAAAAAGTAAACGTCTCTGGATCTATCGTAACTTAGCACAATGGCAAGAGCTTAATGCTGGCAAGGTGGTGCGGGAGTGGGTCAACGGAGAAATTTTGTTGTATCTGGGTCGCGCCTATCGTCTAGCTTTAGTGGGCGGAAATGCGCCACCTGCGGGCGCATATTCCACGCCCAGTGTTTCACTCCCTCAGCAATCTTCTAGTTTGCGCTTAAAAGCGGGTCGTTTTTACCTTGATCGTCGGATAATCGAGGAGGAAGGAAAATCTGGAGCGCAAAAGGCATTTAAAGCTTATTTGACTGCTAAGGGACAACAGAAATTTAGCCCTAAAGGATTAGCTTCGCGTCCGATCTCGTTAACTATTTTGCTCCCAAAGTTGGCGTTAGAGCCACAGGAATCAAAATTAAAGATTTGGGCTATCGCTGGGGCAGTTGTGGCACGAAAGGCGTGCTGAACTTTCATTTTCGCTGTATGACGGCTCCCCTAAGAGTTATTGACTATGTTGTAGTTCACGAATTATGTCATTTGCATTATCGCAACCACAGAGATGCTTTCTGGAATGAAGTAGATAAGGTTATGCCCGATTACGCCGAGAGAAAAGAGTGGCTGAGAAAGAATGGTGCCAGCTTGACACTCTAGATATCAAGGTTTTGTTTGGTATGGTAGCCAAATATTTTTAATAAAGCTTCAACTTTGGGCGACACTGTCCTTGGCGATCGCCATAATAGCCATTAATTCCCAGATTAAACCAAAACGTATTTTACTATCTTCAACAGGAGCGAAATTAGCTGCAATTAAAAGTTTTTCTAGCTCCTGCTGTGTATAGCACTGCTGATAGGCGGGATCGATTAATTTGAATATGCGATCGCCTATCTTTAAAGGCAAGTAATCTCGACACCAATCTAGAATAATCACCTTGCCTTCGGGTTTTAATACTCGCCGAATCTCCAACAAAACTGCTTTTGGATCTGAGAAATAATGCCAGGCATTAGCACAGATAACTAGATCAAAAGAACGATCGCTACAGGGTAATTCTGTCGCCGCCGCATGATGTAAATTGACGTTAGTATAAGCTAATAATTTTTGCTTGGCGATCGCTAACATTGCCTCGGAAATATCTACTCCAGTAATCTGCTGCTGAGGATTTTTGTTAAGTATTAGCTGGGCTAATTCTCCTGTACCACAAGCAAGATCTAAAACCTTGGTTTCAGGGGCAATATCAGCAAAATCGATGAAAAAAGCAAGACTGTGGTTAATATAATCTTGCCAACGGCGATCGTATATAGCTGCCAGGCGATCGTATTTATAACTTGCTGAACCTGTAATTTTATTCAATTTTTTGGGGCTGTACAGCTTTAATTTTATTTAACTAAAAAGTAGCCAGTTTTTAAACAAAAAGCTGTTTTGGCTTAACTTTAGCTTGATATTGTCAAATCTTAATATGTCAGATCGAGTATGGCATTCCCTAGATCGGCAAACTCCATCATAGTTACAGTTAAGTTAATGGCTAATAGTGAAAATATTCGTTTTGCTACGTTTAATGTATCCTTAAATCGCAGCGAATCGGGAGAATTGATTACGGATTTATCAACTCCAGACAACGAACAGGCGCAAAACGTAGCAGAAATTATTCAGCGTAATAATCCCGATGTTGTTCTCCTTAATGAGTTTGATTTCGATCCAGAGGGGGAGGGAATTAGGCTGTTTCAAGAGAATTACTTGGGCGTAAGTCAGAATGGTGTCGATCCTGTCGAATATCCCTATGTTTATCTTGCACCATCCAATACGGGGATTCCTTCAGGCTTCGATCTTGACAACGATGGTACTACTGATGGCGCTGGGGATGCTTTTGGCTTTGGATTCTATCCTGGGCAGTTTGGCATGGTATTACTGTCTAAACATCCCATAGATGAGCCAAATGTGCGCACTTTTCAGAATTTTATCTGG
Source organism: Cyanobacteria bacterium J06648_1 (assembly GCA_039817275.1). Classification (GTDB taxonomy): domain Bacteria; phylum Cyanobacteriota; class Cyanobacteriia; order Cyanobacteriales; family Xenococcaceae; genus Waterburya. The sequence continues at coordinate 11,530 of JBCBWB010000085.1, forward strand.
CAGGATATGCCAGGCGCACTCTTACCCGACGATCCGACGACTCCCGAACCCGCTGATTTCTATTCCCCTGAAGAATTAGCGGCTTTTCGCTTATCCTCTAAAAGTCACTGGGATATTCCGATAGAAATTGATGGTGAAATAGTTCATGTTTTAGCCAGTCACCCTACTCCCCCTGTTTTTGATGGTGAAGAAGATCGTAACGGTAGACGCAACCACGACGAGATTCGTTTTTGGTCAGACTATATAACTCCAGGACAAGGAGAATATATTTATGATGATGCGGGAAATTTTGGCAGCCTGGAAGCAGGAGAAAGTTTTGTCGTCATGGGAGATCAAAACGCCGATCCTTTTGATGGTGACAGTACCGACGATGCGATCTTACAGCTATTGGATAATCCCCTGATTAATACTTCAGACACTCCTGACAGTGAGGGAGGGGAGGCGGCTTCTATTCGGCAAAACGAAGTTAACGACACCCATGAGGGTAATCCTGCCTTCGATACGGCTGATTTTAATGACGAGACTTCGGGCAATTTACGAGTTGATTATGTTTTACCTTCAGCCGACTTGGACATTAGTGACTCAGGAGTATTTTGGACAGCAGAAGACGATCCGTTATTCCGTTTAGTAGGGGATTTCGATCCTGCAAGCGATAGTTTTAATGGCTTTCCTGCTTCGGATCACCGTTTAGTATTTACCGACGTTAGTTTAGCTTCAGAGTCCGTCGAAACAGATATTAATCGCGCTACTGTGACAAACTTGGAATTTCTGGGTGGAGTTAGCTTTGAGACAGGATTTACTTTTGAAGGTACAGAAGTCGGCGGCATTTCTGGTTTGGTTTATGATCAGGCTAATCAGCTTTATTATGCCCTGTCAGACGATCGCGGCAACAGGGATGCGGCGGAGAATAACGAGTCGCGTTTTTATACGGTAAACATCGATCTGGCTGATGGTAGCCTCGATAGTGGTGATGTCGAATTCCAGACGGTAGAATTTTTAGCCAATGCTGATGGAGAAGCATTCGCCCCAGGGGCGATCGATCCTGAAGGAATAGCTTTGAATGAGTCAGGGAACTTATTTATTGCTTCCGAAGGAGATGCTGACAATTTAATCAATCCGCTAATTGGTGAATTTACCCTCGACGGACAAATAGTTGCTGGATTACCCGTAGACGATAAATTTTTACCTACTGCCGATCAAAGCACGGGAATTCAGAACAATCAGGCTTTTGAGAGTTTGACTACGACTCCCGACGGTAGATTTCTCTTCACCGCTACAGAAAACGCTTTATTTCAAGATGGCGAAAGATCCTCCGTTGATGCCGGTAGCCCCGTGAGAATCGTTCAGTACGACTTGGAAACAGAATCGCCTGTAGCGGAATTTCTTTATCAAACCGATCCGATTCCCGTCCCTCCTGAGACAGAAGACGGCTTTGCTGATAATGGTTTGGTAGAACTGCTGGCGCTTGATAATCAGGGGACATTTCTGGCTTTAGAACGTTCTTTTACCGCAGGAGTCGGGAATAATATTCGTCTTTACGAAATCAGTCTGCAAGGGGCGACAAATATTAGCAGTGTAGACAGTTTACTCGATGAAGCTGGTGAAGCGATCGCCGTTGATACTCCAGTAGAAAAAAGATTGTTACTCGACTTTGATGATTTAGGTATCAGTTTAGACAACAGCGAAGGGATATCTTTTGGTGAAGTTTTAGCTGATGGTAGGCAGTCGATTATTGTTACTAGCGATAATAACTTTAACGATGCCCAGCAAACTCAGGTGTTAGCTTTTGCCATAGATACCGATATGATTCCGACCGTTAGTGCAGTTACCGAAACTCCCGACGAAATTCGTTTTGGCGATCCTGAAAATCCCGATCTAGATAATGCCCCTGATGCTGACGACCCCGCAATTTATCTTCATCCCGAAGATCCTGCCCAAAGTTTTGTCATTACTACCTTTAAAGATGGTGGCTTGCGCGTATACGATCTATCAGGGGAAGAGATCCAAAGCATCACCCCAGAAAACATTCGCTACAACAATGTCGATATTACCTACGGGGTTGAATATCCTTCTCAGATAGTAGGAGAAAGCGCTACGGTGGATCTGGCGATCGTCTCAGATCGAGAAAATGATACTCTGGCTATATTCGCCATTAATCCTAACGGTGGTGACAATAATGGTTTACCAGGCAGCGGAATACTAACTGACGTTACGGCAATTGATGTTCCCGAATCAATCTTTGGCGTGGATGATGGTGAGGCTACCGCATACGGTTTAGCTACCTACACCAGCGTTGTTGATGGTAAGAACTATGTCTTTGTTTCCCAGGCTGACGGTAATCAAATTGCCCAGCTAGAAATACAGCCAGGTTTGGGCGCAGCGGATGGTTTGGAAGTTAGCGCCGAGGTAGTACGGACTTTTGCCGTGCCTGTTCCCGAAGGAGAAGATCCCGCCGACTTTCAGGTAGAAGGCATGGTGGTCGATCGCGAAACAGGCAAACTTTTTGTCGGACAGGAGGAGTTTGGCATTTGGCAATATGATGCCGAACCTAATGGTAGCACCGAACCAAGATTAGTCGATACCGTTACGGAAGATACCGATTTATCCCAAGTACCCTTTAGCAATTTGGTAGTGTTTGGCGATAGTCTATCGGATGCGGGGAATGTCTTTAATGTCACCGCAGGCTTAATTCCTCCTTCTCCTCCTTACTCTGAAGGGCGTTTTTCTAATGGAGATTTAATCGTTGATGCCGTTACCGAGTCTTTGGAATTACCTGATAGCGAATCATTCCTGACAGGGGGTAGTAACTACGCTTTTGGTGGCGCACAAACAGGGGCAGGTACTTCTGAGTTTGGTTTATTAGGAGATTTGCCAGAAACCTTCGATGTTCCCAATATTGGACAGCAGATTGAACTTTATCTAGCCACTCAGACTCCTAGCCAAACCGATTTATTTTATGTTTATGGTGGGGCAAATGACTTCATCGATCCTTTATTACGAGGAGAATCTTTACCCACCGCCGAAGAAATTGTCGGCAATATTACTAGCAACATTACTGAACTATCCGAGGCAGGGGCGCAAACCTTTGTCGTCCCGAATTTGCCCCTGTTAGGTAATATTCCTTTATTTGCCGAACAGCCAGAAGCAACAGCCATTCTCAATGATGCGACAGACGAGTTTAATCAATTACTCGATACGGAATTAGATGCGATCGCTCAAGAGTTAGATATTACGATTGTCGAACCCGATATCAACGGCGTTTCGACAGAAATTCAGAATAATCCTGCCGAGTTTGGTATTGCGAATACTACCGATGCAGCACTCGATCTAATCAACCTCTCTTTAACGGGCAATCCTGATGAATTCTTTTTCTGGGATACCTTCCATCCCACTGCCGCGACGACGGAGATTGTTGCCGAAGCAGTGATTGATGTCTTACCTGGAGGTATCAATGAATTTGGTAGCGATTTGCCTTCATTAGTTCCCGATGTCGAAGGCTTGACGATCTATTATGGGGAAGATGGTAACGGTTACTTACTCGCCTCTAGTCAGGGGAACAGCACCTTTGCCATATACGATCGCGCAGGGAGTAATTCTTATCTAGGTAGCTTCGAGATTGCCGATGTTCAAGATTCGGATGGGGCGGATGTAATTAATGTTCCTTTGGGAGAAGACTATCCTGCTGGTTTATTAGTCGTTCAGGATGGCAGTAACGAACCCGAGACTGTATTTGCCGATCCTGAAGATGGCGAGATCCAGAATTTCAACACCAATTTTAAATTTGTTTCCCTAGCAGACTTTGCCACAGTTTTTGCCAATCTACCTGCCTATGATCCTAACGCTTTCGATCCGCGTAACCCCGAAACTAGAACTTTGATCAACGGCGTGGCTAGTGGCGACACGACTCAAGATTCTACTGTCTTGTGGACTCGTAGTTTGGTGCTGGGTAACGTTACTTTTGAATACGCTACCGATGCCGAGTTTGAGAATATTGTTGGTACGGTGGAGGCAGAAGTTACCGATCCGACTGTTCCTGTCAAGGTAAACATCACAGGTTTAGTACCAGGTACAGATTACTTCTACCGCGTTAGCGACGCTGCGGGCGATATTGAACTAGGAGAGTTTCATACTTCCGCCGAGGTAGGTACTTACAACGGTTTTCGCTTTGGCGCTACAGGAGACTGGCAACAAGCACCACCCTATCCCTCCTTGAGTAACGTTGCCGCACAAGACTTAGAACTCTTCGTCAAGCTGGGGGATACGATTTATGCCGATATAGAAACTCCCGCCTTACCTGGAGTCACTCAAGCCAGAGAATTAGATGAATTTCGGATTAAACATGGGGAGGTTTTAACTTCTCGGATTGGCTTAAATACCGTTCCCGAACTATATGCCTCCACTTCTATTTTGGCAACCATCGACGACCACGAAATTGTGGATAACTTTGCTGGTGGTGCCGCACCTGGGGCATCTCCCGACGCGCCCGATATTGGTTCCTCTGATGAACCATTGTTTACCGATGATGTTGAGTTTGTTAACGATACTCAAGTCTATGAAGCTGCACTCCAAGCCTATCAGGAGTATCACCCCCTAGAAGATAGATTCTATAGTGATACAGGATCGGAACTCACGGCGAACGAACGCCAGCTATATCGTTTTAATACCTACGGTAGCGACGCATCGGTAATTATGCTAGATAGTCGTTCTTTTCGTGATGACCAAATAGATCCTGTCGATCTTACCAACCCAGATGACACCCTGAGATTCTTGGGAGAAGCGTTCGATCCTGATCGTACCCTGCTGGGCAGAGAACAGGTAGAAGATTTCAAAGCCGATCTTTTAGCTGCGGATGCGGCGGGAATTACCTGGAAATTTGTTACTATTCCCGAACCGATCCAAAACTTTGGCACTTTGAATGCGGAAGATCGCTTTGAGGGTTATGCGGCGGAGAGAAACGAAATACTGCAATTTATCGATGAAAACGAGATTGACAATGTGGTCTTTATGGCAGGAGATTTTCACGGTACGATTGTCAACAATTTGACCTATCAAACTGCCCCTGGCGGCGAACAAATTCCTACCAATGCCTTTGAAATTGTCACTGGTCCTGTTGCTTTTAATGATGGATTATTTGGACCTACCGTAGTCGATATATCTGCGGCAATTGGCGCAATCACTCCCGAACAGGAGGCTTTATTTGATTCACTACCTGTGGCAAGCGATCGCGATAGCGAAATTGACGATCGCGATGATTTTGTAAAGAACTTACTCGAAGTTCAAACCGATCTATTTGATTACGATCCTGTAGGTTTGAATAATAACTTAGCTGTTGCCGATGATTTAATTGATGCTGAACTGATTCAGGGAGATTATGTCGCCGTTAATACTTTTGGCTGGACAGAATTTGATGTCGATGCCGAAACTCAACAACTACGAGTGATCACCTATGGCGTGGATGCTTACTCGGAAGAAGATGTATTAACTAATCCTAGTGCTATTAGTGCTTTAGAACCAAGAATCGTGAGTGAATTTGTGGTTAATCCCCAAGGTGATTTTATTTAATTGTAATATCAGCAACCTGGGCTTTAGTCGGTATCGTCGCCATTAATATCGGTGTAGAAAACAGAGGATTGCAACTCAGCATTGTCGGTAATCTGACAGGCGGTATCGACGACTAGAGTGCGGCGATCGCCAGAACCCAAATCGGAAGCTTGAGGACAGCCTGAGATTAGCTTGAAATCTAGATTTCTAATCTGATAGGCAAAATAATAATATCCGTGGGCAATACTGCCTTCGTGCATATAAACTGTCGTTGGCTGATTTAAGGACTGAACAGCGGCGATCGCTTCTGAGATTTTGCTACTGACGTGGGGTTTATAAGGCTTGAGGAACGATTTGAATGCTACATAAATTGCCAAGGTGCAAAGCAGGATCTTAAATACCGATTTGTGTTTGAGACTGGTATGTAAAATCACCTCGATCGCACAAAAAACAATTAGAGGCACAATATAGGTAAAGAAAAATTTGCTCTGGCGATATTCCCCAGGTAAGACGAGGTAGGAAATAGAATAAACGGCGTAAAGGGCGTATAAAAGCCTGAACCAGTTTGCCTGGCAAGGGACAGTCTTAATACTGTATCTAACGACAAACAGTCCCACAATCAGCGAGGCTGAAATTAAAATCATTGCCCCCAAGTCTTTTGGTGTACCTCCCGTGCGCGGCGTATAGTCGAGAATTGACCAAAAGGGAATATAGTTTAAGTCCTGTCCATGGTTGGCATCAGCAAGATTAAAGTGCTGGAATACTTCCCCTGTCGCCAGATATTGGGTAAAAAAGAGACAGGCGATCGCCATCGTGATCGCAGGAACAGATAAGAGATATCGATAACGGCGTTTGGTTTCTAAAGTTGGGTGAAATACAATGCCTGCCATCGCCGCAGCCATAAAGAAAGGTAGTTGAGAAGGATAAAACCCAGCTAAGGCAGTTAAAGCGATCGCCAATTTGAGTAAATAATTACGGGTGATTTGCCGTGCGGTAATTAAATCTTCTAAGACATAAATTAATAAATAAATACAGACTAGATTTGACCAGTAAAACTGATCCTGTAGCCAACACCAAACGGGTTGAAAGACAACCAGCGCCGCTAAAGCAAGGGTAGTAGGGGAATAATTGAAGCCTGGTGTTTTGATAATTAAGGTTAAATATTTGCAGCCGATCGCCGTCAAGATCAAAGAAGTGACAACAGTAGCTGCAATGCCGATATCGCCGCTGATGTGGGTAAAACTCGAATAAATCAGAGTGCTTAAGAGTTTGGGCGAGTCATAGAGAATATCAATGATGGACTGTCCATTTTCCGACTGTAGGCGGGCAGAATCGCCCAAAAATACAATACTGCGTCTGATGTAGAGAAAAATATCAGTATTGAAGCGAGAAGGAATGTATTGAGCATCAGCTAGAGTTTTGGCTTTGATTAGAACTCGAACTAAATAGATCGCCAACAACAATAGTCCAGATAAAACATATTGACCGTTGGGGAGAGGCAATGGGTGTGTGCTTCCTGGTTTAATTTTGAAAACCCGAGTAGAGACAAATATCCACAGTAAACAGGCGATCGCGATTCCCATAGAAATGAGCCAGACTAGGTGAATCTGGGGAAAAACCCCAACAACCTTACAGCTAATCAGAATCAAAGAGAGAGTAGCGATCGCGGTAACTAAGACATCCTCAAACTTATAATTTAGACTTTGGTTAAATCTTAAATCCCAGAAACAGGCGATTGCTCTTAAGACGCTGTAGCCCAAGAGATAATAACAGGGGAAAAGTACCAAAATACACAGCAAGCTCAATGTAATTAGTCTAGCGATCTCAGATGCAGCCATAAACAACGAAACAACCTTAAATTAGCAATGCTCAATTGTAATGGTTTGGTCGCGCAATTTAAGAAATGATGCTGTGGATGAAGAAATAATTACTTTGGTTCGAGCCGTGAATCCTGCTGAGAAAATGGTGCTAGAATTCCCTTGTAGCTAGGGGTGCCTCAAGATTTTGGGCTGAGAAATACCCTAAGAACCTGAGACTGGTTAGCACCAGCGTAGGAAAGCTGTTTATTAAGGAAAAAAAAATATGAGAAGCGACTGGATTGCCAAGCGTAGAGGACAGGGCAATGTATCTCAGATGCATTATGCTCGCCAGGGAATTATTACCGAAGAAATGCATTACGTTGCTACCAGAGAGCGTTTGCCAGCAGATTTGATTCGAGATGAAGTAGCCAGAGGCAGAATGATTATTCCTGCCAACATCAATCATCCTAACCTAGAGCCAATGTGTATTGGTATTGCTTCTAGCTGTAAGGTAAACGCTAATATCGGCGCTTCTCCCAACTCTTCTGATATTAACGAGGAAGTAGACAAGCTCAGGCTAGCGGTCAAATATGGTGCGGATACTCTGATGGACTTATCCACAGGGGGCGGTAATTTAGACGAGATTCGTACCGCCGTAATTAATGCTTCACCAATTCCCATCGGTACTGTACCGATCTATCAGGCATTAGAAAGCGTCCACGGAGATATGGATAAACTCTGTGCTGATGACTTCCTACATATCATCGAAAAACACGCCCAGCAGGGTGTGGACTACATGACTATTCATGCAGGTATCTTGATCGAGCATCTACCCTTGGTCAAAGATCGTCTAACAGGGATTGTCTCTCGCGGGGGCGGCATTATTGCCCGCTGGATGCTGCATCACCATAAGCAGAATCCTCTCTATACCCATTTTGATGACATTATCGAAATCTTTAAACGCTACGATGTGTCCTTCAGTTTGGGAGACTCCCTGCGTCCTGGTTGCGCCCACGATGCCAGTGATGCGGCTCAGTTAGCCGAGTTAAAAACCTTGGGTCAGCTAACCCGCCGTGCTTGGGAACATGATGTTCAGGTAATGGTAGAAGGTCCTGGTCATGTACCGATGGATCAGATTGAGTTTAACGTCAAAAAACAAATGGAAGAGTGTAGCGAAGCGCCTTTCTACGTTTTAGGACCATTGGTAACTGATATTGCTCCAGGTTATGACCATATCACTAGTGCGATCGGTGCAGCAATGGCTGGCTGGTACGGTACAGCAATGCTGTGCTATGTAACTCCCAAGGAACACTTGGGCTTACCTAATGCCGAAGACGTGCGTAACGGTTTGATTGCCTACAAGATTGCGGCTCACGCAGCGGATATTGCCCGTCATCGTCCAGGGGCGAGAGATCGTGACGATGAGCTTTCAAGAGCGCGTTACAACTTCGATTGGGAAAAACAGTTTGAACTCTCTCTCGATCCCGAAAGAGCCAGAGAATACCATGATGAAACCCTACCCGCAGATATCTATAAAACTGCTGAATTCTGTTCCATGTGTGGTCCCAAATTCTGCCCGATGCAGACCAAAGTTGATGCCGATGCGCTAACTGAATTGGAGAAATTCTTAGCCGCCGAAGCAGAGAAAGAAACTGTCAAAAGCTAGTAGTTAGTTATTGAATACTTTCTTTAGGGTAGGTTGCGATCGCAACTTACTCTTTTTTTTGCCTATTGGAATCTTCTACATCTCTTCAAATTTTAAGTCATTAAGTTTATCTATAGCATTGCTCGAATCGGCAAAGCACACCGCTATTAACAATTAACAGAAACCAAGGTTTTGACCATACCGCATTTAAACAAGAACTGCCATACTTATAATTCTCAATAACTAGAAGAATTGTCTCAATAATGTCCTGAACTCAAACTGCCAAAACCTTTGCTAGACTCAAGCAAAATCTATAATATTCCCACAACAAGTTATGCTCACCTTGGAAATGGCTTTCCAGAAAATTAAACAGCTATCACCAGAACAACAGCAACAAGTTTTCCAGTTTATTGAATTCCTTGAGTTTAAAGCTAATAATCCTGACGAAACTCCGACAGAAGAAGCAATTGCTGGAATTAATCAAGGTTTAAAAGAAGCTCTCAACGGTCAAACCTTGCCTCTATCCCAAATATGGGAGGGTATAGATGTCGAATAATCTACCATCAGTTGAAATTCTACTCACCCCAAGATTTCAGCAAGATCTAAGAAAGCTAGCGAAACGCTATCGCTCGATTCGCCGAGATCTGACTCCTTTCTTAGACCATCTACAGCAGGGAAAAACTCCTGGCAATCGCATTTCTGGCAATAGATACCAGGTAATTAAGGTTCGCCTTAAGAATAGCGATATTAAAAAGGGTAAAAGTGCTGGCTATAGAGTGGTTTACTATCTAAAAGCTCAATCGGCAATTATTTTAGTAACTATATATTCTAAATCGGATGCAACTGATATTTCTAATAAAGTTATAGAAGAAATTATTCAGACATTTGAATTATAGCGATCGCATTTGTTTATTAGCATAATATTTAAATCTGAGTTCTTCTAAAACTTTTTTTCTGCCTTAGCTTTCAAATTAATAACTATTTTTCAGGTTTGCGTAAATACTGGTAAATTACTGGTTAAGAAATAATTATCTAGCTCAACAATCTTCTTAATCTTGGTAAGGCGATCGCCTTTAATTTTAGTTAATTATTCTGCTTGGTAATTCCGATAGGAGAATAATTAGAAGTATAAATATTGTTAAAAGCAAAAAAGTATAAATTGAAAGTAAACATTGTCTTTTGTCTATTTTTGGGTGCTTATTGATAATGCAACAAGCTTTTACTTCGGTTTTATAACAGATAGCTCAAATAAAATTAAATCTTAAATAGCAATTAATTTAAGATTACTTATTCTTAATCTTCTCATGAAATTCTAATCAATGGGACTGTCGATTGCGGAGTAATCAAACTATTTCTCCTTTGTAGTCGGTTCTGATGTGGCAATTAATATTTCATATAGCAAGATTAAATTATGACCAATCAATTAGCTGGTTTTTCCTCCTTACCTGCGGATACTTTTGCTGAGGGAACTCCTGCGGGGGGCAATGACGGTGAGGGAAACCCCATTGATGCCAACGGACGTACAGGTCCTTTTGATGGACAGCCAGTTCAAGGATTTAGCGGCGTACAGTTTGCCCCCGATAATACGGGAGCGTTTTGGTTTTTATCTGACAACGGCTTTGGTAGCCAAGATAATAGTACTGATTATTTATTACGTATCTATCAAGTAGATCCAAATTTCGCTGGTATAGAGTCGGGTGATGGTAGCGTTGCTGTCGAAGACTTCATTCAGCTTGCCGATCCCGATAATTTGATCGATTTTGACATTATCAATGAAGAGAGTGAAGATCGCTTACTGACAGGGGGAGATTTTGATATTGAATCCTTTGCGATCGATGACAGTGGCGATATTTGGGTCGGGGAAGAGTTTGGCCCTTTTATACTTCACTTCAATGCTGATGGCGAACTGCTCGAAGCACCAATTCCCACGCCCAATATTACTAGTTTAGACACTCT
>JBCBWB010000086.1:0-22460 GCA_039817275.1 Cyanobacteria bacterium J06648_1
CGTGGGTTCCTCGTTCAACGATTGAACCAGCATCCATCATGACAATAGTGTCAGCATTCTTGATTGTTCCCAAGCGGTGAGTGATAAAAAATACAGTACGTCCCTTGAGAGCTTCTTTCAGATTTCGAGAAACCTCTTGCTCTGTAGCAAAATCTAGGGCGCTAGTGGCTTCATCTAGAACCATCATCGCCGGTGCTTGCAAAATCGTGCGGGCGATCGCAATCCGCTGTCTTTGACCCCCAGAAAGCGCCGAACCCCTTTCTCCTACTCTGGTATTGTAACCATTGGGTAGAGTCATAATGAAGTCATGAGCTGCCGCAATTTGAGCTGCCGCGATAATTTCTTCGGTAGTCGCATCGGGATTGGTTAAGGCAATGTTGTCGAGAATAGATCCTTCAAACAATAGAGTCTCTTGGGGTACAACACCAATCTGACGACGGAGAGAATAAAGCTCGACGCGATTAATATCATAGCCATCGACCAAAATTCTGCCGCCTTCTGGTTCATAAAGTCGCGACAACAGCTTAGTCATCGTGCTTTTGCCAGCACCACTTTCGCCCACAATGGCAACGAAAGTGCCAGGCTCGAACTCGGTTGTGACATTTTTGAGCTGGAGTGGACCAGTATTTTTAAAGCGGAAGGAAAGATTGTCGTACTTGACTCTACCCTTAACTGCGGGCATGGGAATGTTGCTACGGTCTTCTTCTCCTTCTTCAGGATGATCGACGATATCAGCCAGACGTTCTAAGGACAAGGCTGTCTCCTGGAAGTTTTGCCAGAGAGTAGCCAGGCGCATTACAGGAGAGGTAACATATCCAGCGATAATTCGGAAGGCAATTAACTGTCCTAGAGTTAGCTGTCCTTCGAGTACTAAGTAAGCACCCATCCCAATGATAATTACCCGTGAAAGTTTGTTTAGGAAGTCACTGGCTGACTTAGCCAAAGTAGAGGTAATAACCGTTTTAAATCCAGTTGAAATATAGCGAGCATAACGCTCCTGCCATTTCCAGCGCGATCGCAATTCGATATTTTGCGCTTTGACGGTCTGAATCCCAGTTAGCACCTCTACCAGGTAAGACTGAGTTTCAGCATTACGCTCAGCTTTGGTTCGTAGCTGTCGGCGAATAGTGGGGGAGAAGATTAGAGTTAGGCCGATAAATACAGGGATAATTGCGAGAGATACAGCCGTAAGTAAAGGACTATATGCCAGCATTACCAGCACGTACAGGACGGAGAAAACACAGTCTAGCACTACAGTAAGGGCGGTACCTGTCAAAAACTGACGAATCTTTTCTAGCTCGTTGACCCTAGTCGAAATTTCCCCTACGGGTCGCCGCTCAAAATAGCGTAGCGGTAGTCGCAGCAGGTGATCGATAATCTCCGAACCCAGGCTTAAATCGATCCGATTGGTAGTATCAACAAAGAGATAAGTACGTAGGGTGGTTAGTAATGCCTCAAAGATATTAATCGTTACGAGGAAGCCTACCAACCACCACAGAGTGTCGGGACTATTTTGACTAATTACCTTATCGATAATTACCTGAATCATCAGGGGATTAGCCAGTTGGAATAGCTGGACAAAGAAGGAAGCAACAAAAACTTCAATTAGTACCCGCTTGTATTTTTTCAGTGCGGGATAGAACCAGTTGAGTCCAAATCTCTCTTGAGGTGTATCTTTGGTCTTTTTGAGTAAGAGTACTTCACCCTCTTCGCCCCAGGTTTCAATAAAATCTTCTGGCTTATAGCGGCGGACTCCCAATTCAGGGACGGCAATGACCAACTCCTTCTCACTCAACTCATAAATTACCGCTAGGCTATCTTGCCAAGTTACGAGACAAGGTCCTTCTATGCGAGTAATAGATTGAGCAGGGATATTAATCAGTTGAGGACTTAGCCCCATTAGTTCAGAAATACCACCACATAGAGGTAAGGAAAGATTGGGCGATCGCTCTAGCTGTTCTTTGAGTACCCGCTTGATCACTTCTTTGCGGAAGGGCATGCCAAAATGCTTACTGAGCATCTGAAAACAGGCTACACCCACTTCGAGGGTGGTTTTGCCGCGAAAAAAAGGATATTCTTTCTTTTCGGTTTCAGCTACTTCTTCATCAGCCTGAAAAGTATAGCCTTCTCCTAGTCCTTCTGCATCATCAAAATCTTCCTGATTAAAATCGAGGCTAGGTACTAGGCTAGCGTCATCTTGCAGAAACTCATCAAAAGCCGCAAACCCAGAGTCATCTTCTGCTCCCTCATCAAACCAATATGCCCTAGGAATAGAAATCAGACGCGCAGGCTGATTGCCGCCCACAGTGACTGTCTGACGATCTCGGGTAAGTTCTAGGCGATCGCCTACTGTAAACTCATTGACCGAGCCACCGCTAACTAACCAGACTAGGCTCGGATCTCTTAAAGGCTTGGTACTTTCTCCATTGAGTCGATGTTCTCCTGGGGCAAGGTAATGGACTTGAGCCACATCCGCCACCTTATTAGCTAACTCGGCTAGTTCCCAATCACCCTGAGCCTGTTTTTCTAGCTGAACCCCTAGTAGGTCGAACACCTCGACTTTGGCAGGCTTGAGCTTATATTCTTCTGCTAACTGCGGATACTGATCAAGAAGCTTTAAAAAATACTCGTTATCTAAAGCTAGACAGACTACTTCGGTACTTGCCATTGCTGTTTCACACGGCATGCCCCTGGCTAGATTGACCCAGCCAATAATTTGTCCAGGCTTGAGCTTATCTAAGGTAGTGGGCATTTTAGTGCGAGGGTCGTAACCAAGCAGTCTTACCTCCCCTTCGGAAATAATCGCTACCTGCCCCTGCATTTTTTCCCGCATAATCATTACCTTGCCCACCCCAAACCTCAAAGGCTTAAGATTAGGCGCGATTTCGGCGATCGCTTCGGCTGGCAGCTGATTAAACTGAGGAACTAGTGAGAGAAACTGCTCAACAATTTTGGTCGTGTTGGTATTAATGTTGGTATTGGTCATGAGTTAATTGAGCCTTAAGGAGTTACAGGGCGAGACAAGAAAGACACTTTCTGCTGAATTGATTCATTCAGCCAGCGATTAAAAAGTTCATCCAGCATTCTTTGTCGCATCGGCTGGTCGAGTTTGGCTGAAATATAATTCTCTAATCTGACAATCACAATCCATTCTCCAACACGAGTTGGGGGAACAAGCTGACCAGGTTGGCAGGTCGCCAGTATTTGAGCGATCTTGGGATGAGGGGCGTTAATTTCCACTGGACCAATCAAGCCTCCCGTTTGCGCTTCGGTGCCTTGGGAATATTCCATTGCCAAAGCGCTAAAAGCATTTTGATCGTCTTTGATCCGAAAATATAGTTCTTGGGCAACCTCTGGTTTTTCGACGCGAATCAGCGAATAAACAACTCGGTCTAGCTGGGATTTTCGTTTGATGAAGTGAGCATCAACTCGATCGCTCCAGGTTTCTTGTTTATATTTGTCGATTCTCAACTTCTTGGTAATCAAGTTTTGCAGCTGTTCCCGGTTCATTCCCTGCTTATCCAGCCATTCATTTACCTGTTCTTCTGAATCAAGCTGATTTTGCTGACAGAACTGACTAAAGATTTTTTTATTTTCCTCTTCGCTACATTCAATTCCCGCGATCGCTTTGTCCGTCAAAATCTCTTGGGCAAGTTTGGGTAGGATCTGGTATTGAGTCAGCAGAGGGACTAGATCCTCCGCCGTGAAGACTTGATTATCTACTTCTAAAACTACACTCATATGTTTTGAGTTATCCGATAACGATAGGCTATTAAATACAGATAATTACAACTAGTTACAATTATTTTAGGACGATAAACTTTGCTCGCGACTTATCGCCATAATTTTAAAACTTAATTTGTGAGATCTGCCCCAGTTTAAGCTTTTCCCTCAATTTGGCTATCCCAATTTAACCTACTTTATCTGGTTTGCCTAGAATGACACATCCCATCTGCCTGTACAGTTTTTTTAGGGATTTTATTGATTTAAATTGTCTAAATTGTTTAATTAAATTTATCTGACTGGCGAATAAGTAGCACTACAGCATAGGCACAAATACCTTCTTCTCGACCAACAGGACCCAATTTTTCGTTAGTTGTCGCTTTGACACTAATTTGTTCTGGCTCTATTTCCATTGTTCTTGCCAAGGATGAGCGCATGGATTTTAGGTGGGGCTTAAGTTTGGGCTGTTCGGCAACTACAGTTGAATCAACGTTGCCAATTTGCCATCCCTGTGACTGAATAATCGATATCACTTGCTCTAGTAACAACATACTGTCTGCTCCTTTCCATTTCGGGTCACTAGGAGGAAAATAGTGTCCGATATCACCTAGCCCTAACGCCCCCAAAAGAGCGTCCATAATTGCGTGAGTCAAGACATCAGCGTCGCTGTGTCCTAGAAGTCCTAAAGTATGAGGAATTTTAATTCCGCCGAGGATGAGGGGTCTATCTGCTGCCAGTTGATGAATGTCATAGCCATTGCCAATACGAATGTTCATTGTTTGAATGAATTATCTTTGATTAATTTTTCGCTTAAATATTTAGTGATGGAGTGCCAAAAGTATGCTAAACCGTTGTCATCTGTTTTCTCAACCAATAATTGCTGCCAGCATTTTGACGGTCTGTGTCTCGACCATAGATATTCCCCCTGCTTCAAGTCAAGTATTGCCTCAGGTATGGGGCACAGTTGGTTCGGTAGATGATTCAATTAGTTATGGTGCGGGAGTGAGATTTGCCGGAACGGGAATTGAAGTAGGAACGGGAGAAGATGGCGCTACGGGAGCTGATTTTCTGACTTTCATTGGCTTGCCCGTGGTTTCTCCTTTCTTGGGCATTGGCTATTATTCTGGAGATGAGTCCGTTGCCTATTCTGGGGGAATTCATCTGGGAACAGAGAGAATAGTTGTTGGTGGAGGCTATCATTCGGTTCGAGGGGTAAATGGTAGGTTGGGCTTTAAATTTTAGTTAATGGTGCATGGTTTTGACTGTCAAATTTAGTTTCAGGGTAGTGA
Source organism: Cyanobacteria bacterium J06648_1 (assembly GCA_039817275.1). Taxonomy (GTDB): domain Bacteria; phylum Cyanobacteriota; class Cyanobacteriia; order Cyanobacteriales; family Xenococcaceae; genus Waterburya. The sequence goes on from JBCBWB010000086.1 coordinate 5,013, forward strand.
GAAATACTTGCTACCCTTGTTTTACTGTTAATTTATTAATTTTTTATTATTAAGCGATTGCTAACAGCAACTATATATCTGACAGGCGAATAAGTGGCACTTTTTTAGTTATGCTTCGTCTCGATCTCTGATAACCTAGCTAAAATCGATTTGATATTAAGTCGCTGATTTAATTATTAAAAGCCTTTTGACATCCAAATTAATAACGACGATCTTAGCTGTAGTCACTTTCTAACTAGAACAATTATGTTTCCTTTTAAATTCCGCCTCAAACCTTTACTAACTGCTCTCACTCTTGCTGCCTGTACTGTGGGCGGAGTCAACACTATCGCCGAGGCTCAGGGCGGCTCTGGTCTGGTTATTTTTGGCGATCGCGATGTTGATATTCTCAGCTATTTTCTTGATTTTGGCGGAATCGCTGATAATCGCGATCGCTATCGTCTCCGAATTCCCCGTAAGAAACTGGCAAATGGGGCAACTCAGTTTGTTATCTCTTATCCTGATTATTTTGATGGTAAATTTAACACGGATAAAATTGAGGTTCGACTCAATGGCAAAAGAGATCAATCTCTGCCCTTAAAAAATGTATTTTGGGACGAAGAGAATCACTTTCTCCAAATAAATCTTGCTGAGCCATTAGTCGATCCCAAAAAAGTCGAGATAGTCATGTCCAGCGTTAAGAATCCTGATGTTGGCACTTACTATTTTTATGCCCAGGTAGTGCCAGCCAAAAATATTCCTGTCCCTGAAAGAGTCGGTGCTTGGGTAATTAGTATTAATCCTTAAGTTATTTAAGATTGAGCATTTAACATTAAGATCTTACAGTCGGTAGCGATCGCTTTAAACTCAAAAAAATTAGGCTCAGGGCGATCGCTTGTTAATGGCTAAAAATATTCTCAGCTCTTTAGAATTGGTTCTCAGTCGAGACCGCCTGTGATAATCGACAGCAAATGAGCTGATACATACAGTATCAATTCGCATCTAGGGTTATAATTTGAGATTGTGGCTTTTTGTCAAGCACATCAACTGTAGTTTATAGAGGAAATAACCAGTGACACAGCGCACTTTAGGCGGAACTTCCCGCAAGCAAAAAAGAAAATCTGGCTTTCGCGCTCGCAAGCGAACTAGTAACGGTAGAAGAGTAATTTCTGCTCGTCGCAAAAAAGGTCGTCATCGTTTAGCAGTTTAATTTAATTATTTAAAGTTGGGGCTACCAAAAACCCATCGGCTAGGAAAACGCCAGGATTATAGGGCTGTTTACGCACAGGGCATCCGTCGTTACAGTCCTCATCTAACATTGATTGCTCTTAGAAATAATGATTCTCAGGGTGCAGGTTCTAAGACTGCAACCAGCTTTGGCATTTCAATTAGCAAGAAAGTCAGCAAAAAAGCTGTAGTTCGCAATCGCCTCAAAAGGCAAATAAAAGGCGCGATTAGAACCTATCTCAAAGGAATTGAGCCTGGTTGGAAAATTGTGATTGTTGTCAAGCCCAAAGCAATTGAATGCAAATATGAACATTTTTTGCGAGAATTAGAAGAGTTATTAAAACAAACAAAAATAATCAATGGGTATTAAAGAAGAGGTTTACTACGAAGGCGGACCCCATGTTGGGGATTTAATTTTTAATATATTTTTAGCATTTACAGTGATCTGTATTCCTCTAACCGTCGGCGCGATTGTTCGAGCTTTATGGTTACGCTACCGCATTACAGACCGACGTATTTGCGTCATCGGCGGTTGGAAAGGCACTCAAAGAACGGACATTATTTATTCAGAAGTAATGAAAGTTGTCAAAGTTCCCAGGGGTGTTGGTTTATGGGGAGATTTAGTAATTACTCTCCGCGACAAAAGCCGTCTCGAAATGCGTGCCGTACCTCAGTTTAGAGAAATATACGACTATATTTCTGAAAGGGCAGCAGATAAGACAGGCAGACCTCTTGAGGCAATTAGAGTTAACTAATTTCACGAGCCAAGTTGCAGTTTTGGTCGGTTTTCCTCACGGGCGATCGATTAAACTGAGTTGACAATTATAGTTATTCCGTAAAAGGCTGGACAGATTAAAAAATGGATTTTGGTATCGGCTTCCTTTCAAATAACATCATGCTCCCCATCCTAGATTTTTTCTATGGATTAGTGCCGAGCTATGGTTTTGCAATTATTGCCTTGACAATCGTAATTCGTTTTGCGGTGGTTCCCCTGAGTGCAGGACAGATTCGCAATATGCGAAAAATGAAAATTGTCCAGCCTTTGATGAAGGAGAAACAAGAGCAGATCAAGCAGAAATATAAAAACGATCCTGAGAAACAGCGAGAAGAGCAAGCTAAGATCATGCAGGAATTCGGCAATCCTCTGGCGGGATGTCTTCCCTTGGTCTTGCAAATGCCTATTTTGTTTGCGCTGTTTGCGACTCTTCGAGGCTCGCCATTTACTAACACGCCATACGATGTCAACGTGCAGATTCTGCCTCAAGAGCAGATTGAGCGTATTGCTCCTCAGCCTTTTGCTACTAAGCCCAAAAATATTTACATCGAAGACGGCGTTCATGAAAAAATTGCGGCAATGTTGCCTGGCGGCAGCAAAGTAGCCGTGGGTGAGAACGTCAAGGTTGAATTTCAAACACCCGATGGCAAGTCTTTAAAAACGCTGCTCCAGGAATATCCTGATAGTGAGATTCAGCCCAGCTTAGAAGTTACCAAAGGCTCAGAAAGGGTCAGCATAAACAAAGACGGCACGATTACTGCCTTAGAACCTGGAGATGCGACAGTTCAGGTGACCTTGCCAGGGATTGCGGCTGAGACAGGGTTCTTGTTTATCGAGAAGCTAGGTCGAGTCGGCGTGACTAACGAAGATGGCGGGATTAACTTTGACATCTTGGCAATGGTATTGATGTTCGGCGTTGGTATTTATGTCAACCAGCAGATGAGCGGCGCGCAAAATGCTGGTGCGGGAGCGGATCAGCAGCAGGCAATCAATAAGATTACTCCTTTGTTATTTAGCGGCATGTTCCTCTTTTTCCCTTTACCTGCTGGGGTATTGATGTATATCGTCGTGGCTAACTTCTTCCAGACTGGTCAAACTTGGTTTCTGATGCGTGAACCGTTGCCAGATGATTTGCAGAAAATACTGGACGAGCAGGAAAAAGCCGAAGCAGCGAGTAATAGAGATGCTCTTCCGTTTGAACGCAAACGTTCTAAAAAGAAAGAAAAAACCTCAGGTTAGTAATACCAACTATTGTGGAAAATCAATTGAGTTCGGGTCAGGAATGGTTAGAGCAGCTACTATCTTTGATGGGCGTAGCTGCTGTAGTAGAAACAGAAGGTTTTGAGACAGTTTCGGCTGATTCAGATGCAAGCTGGTTGAGCATCGGCAGTAATGATTTGACTGAGGCACAAAAGCAACAGCTAATTGGCAACAAGGGCGAAAGTATTGATGCAATTCAGTATTTAGCCAATACTATACTCAACTTGGGCGCCGATCCAGAAGCCCAGAGTTCTTTTGTAGTTGAGCTTGGCGGTTATCGAGTCAGGCGTAATCAGGAGTTGGCAACCTTGACTCAAGATGCGATCGCAAAAGTCCAGTCAACAGGAGAAGCAGTCGAGATCCCAGGCTTATCCTCAGCCGAAAGAAAACAGATCCATTCCTTATTAGAAGGGATAGAGGGGTTGAGGAGCGAAAGCCAAGGACAAGAGCCAAATCGCCAGCTAGTGGTGTTGCCAGAATAGGCTAGTCCGTCACAGTCAGAAGCCACCATAAATAGGATAAAATCCCATAGGTCATGTATTTGCCCTGTGGGTTATATTTTTTTAGAGAACCAATGGAACCGATCTACATTCCTCATCTGCTTAAAGCACCACAGCGTACCGCCAAAATTATTGTTGAAGACAGTATTTCTGGTTTGGATACCCTGGTTCCCGTCAAAGGAAGCATCTCAGTGCGGCATGGAGGTAATTTTCTTGATATTGCATCTCAAGCAGAAACCATTACTACTCTGGTTTGCGATCGCTGTTTGCAGCATTATAATCATCGTCTGGCAATCGATACTTCTGAATTGATTTGGCTCGAATCCGAATTAGAAAGTGCCGAAGATATCCCCAATGAAAGAGAAGTCTCCTTAGAAGACCTTTCCGAGACTCTCCCGCCCAACGGGCATTACGATCCTGAAGCCTGGCTGTTTGAACAATTATCTCTGGCTCTACCCCTCAGAAAAGTCTGCGGCGAGAACTGTCCAGGAGCCAGCCAGCCAGAAGCTTTAAACGAACACTATACAGATAGTCGTTGGTCTTCTCTAGCTGCCTTAAAAGAGCAATTAAACGGCGAGCAGGATTAAAAGTAGCAAGTAGCTAATTTATTTCAGTTTAAAGCTTCAAAACGCTCAAGATGGAATCTCTATCTGATATCGGTGGCTCTTATTAATGATGAGTAATTTAAAACCTGGCTGCAAGCGATATTCTGACCAAGCAGGATCGTTAACAGCTAAGTTGAGATATTTAGTGGGATAAATGTCGATCGCTTTTTCTAAACAGATAATTGCCCAGTTGCGGTTTTGTAATGCTTGATAACAACAGCCCTGGTAATACCAGGCTGAGTGGGATTCTGGGTCTAACTCCAAAGCCTGGTCATAATGGTTGATTGCTCGTGTAAATTGCTTGAGCTGCTGATAGATTACTCCCTGCTGATACCATGCCCAATAATCATCGGGTTCTAGTTTTAGAGCTTGCTGATAGCTTTCTAAAGCTGTTTCTAGTTTACCGTCCTGCTGCTGTGCTTCTCCTCGACGATAAAAGCTCCAAAAATCATCTGGACGTATTGCTAAAGCCCGATTATAACAATCCACTGCTCGATTAGATTGCTCTAGCTGACGATAGCATTCCCCTAAACGATAAGTCGCCCAGTAATCTTGAGGACGTAGTTTTAAGGCTGCCTGGAAACAGGCGATCGCCTGTTCGTATTCGCCATACTCAGTAAAATGAATACAGGCTTGTTCGTACCACGACCAATAGTTGCTTGGTTCAATAGTAGAGGCTTGAGCAAAACTGTCGATCGCTTCAGTATAGTATCCTAATGCTTCGAGAACTACTCCTTTGCGATACCATGTCCAGTAGTCGTGAGGCTGATAGTTTAAAGCCCGTTCATAGCTAGTCAAAGCCTCGTGATATAAACCTTCTCCACGAAGCTTGTTGCCTCTTTGATACCATTCCTGATAGCTATCTGGGCGACATTCTAAAGACTGATACATTTTGCTCAAATGCCTACTAAAATTTTTCGATGCTAAAAAGCGACTTACTTATATATAAGCGTAATGGGGAAACGATCATACCCAAAAAGTTAGGAATTGATAACCGCAATCTGGCGATCGCGACAGAGATCATTGATTGCTTTCAAGATTGCGTCGGTAAAACTCAGGGAGAGTTAGATCGAAGATTGCTAGAGCTGGAGGGAGATAGCCCCGACTATCGACTCAAACGAGGTTTAGCCCACATACTCCGCAATACCTTCTCTACTCTAGAAATTATTAGCCCTCTCGAACCTTTTGTCCTCAGACAAAAAGTATTTGCTGAAGCCGCTAAAACTGTTGCCTTGCCCAGTCAACGCAGCAGCACGTTAGATGCCATTTCGCATCAGCTGAGTGACGAATTGCAGCGTCCTGTCTCTCGTGGCGAAATTGAAACAGGACTATATGCCGACCTCCAGGAAAACCGTATTCTCACGCAGTTTGAAGCACCAGTCCCCAAATCCTTGCTTCATCGCTACAACTTATCCCAGGTGCAGGGCGTTTTCTATCGCGCCAGCAGCGTTGTAATCAATGCTCATCGCAACGATCCTGGTGAATACAAGCTCTTATTTCGCTATATTAAGCTGTTTCAGCTCATGGCATATATCGAAGGAGATGCAGATACGGGTTTTACTCTAACTATGGATGGCCCTGCTAGCCTATTTAAAGCCAGCACTCGCTATGGATTAGCTCTGGCAAAAATGATTCCCGCCCTACTCCATGTAACGAAATGGAGCCTTCAGGCAAAGCTCCAGAATCGCGACCAATATTCGGGTAACGTTAGAACTGGTAAGTTTGTCCTCGAAAGCGATCGCTGTGGGCTAGTTTCCCACTATCCCCCAGGCAAACCCTATGACAGCATGCTGGAGGCATCCTTTGCCAAAAGCTGGGTAAAAGCAAAAACCGAGTGGCGCTTGGAAAGAGAGGTTGACCTAATCCCCTTACCTGGTAGCGTCATGATTCCCGATTTTCGTCTGGTTCATCCTGATGGTCGAGAATACCTGCTAGAGATCGTCGGCTACTGGCGACCCGAATATCTGCAAAAGAAATTTTATCAGGTGCGCAACGGCGATACGGAAAACCTAATATTAGCTGTTTCTGAAAGATTAAATCTAGACAAAGCAGGAGTGAAATTTACTGATTTACCCAATAAGTTAATCTGGTTTAAGCATAAACTCAATGCCAAAGCAGTATTGGAAATATTGGATGATTGATCTGGCATCAGCTCAACTCATCGCCATGTTTGTTGTCTGCCTGACACAAGACAAATGGCGAGCCCCTAGTCTACCGCGCTGCTATTTCTCTGGCTAAAATTTCGCCCCAAACTAGTTTTGCCGCGCCCAACATCCCCGCCTGATTACCAAGTTGAGCGGGAATTAACTGTAAGTCTACTCGCGAAGGAGAGACAACTCGACGATTAATTTCAGCCAAGGCGCTAGGAAGAAAAAAATCACAGCTAGCACCAATCCCGCCGCCAATAATTATGGCTTCAGGAGTCAGCACATAAACCAAGCTTGCCAAGCCAGCGCCGAGAGTTTTACCGTAGTCCTGCCAAAATTCCAAGGCGATCGCCTCCCCTGCGGCGGCTAAACGCCCCATCTCCGCTGGTTCTTTGCCCGTTTGGCGGAAAATTGAACCAATCGAAGCATACTGCTCTAGGGAACCTTGATTGCCACTACGACAGGGATAACCATCGGGGTTTAGAGTAATCAGACCCAATTCTCCTGCTGCGCCATCACGACCAGTAAATAATTGACCGTTGATAAAAATTCCGCCACCAACTCCAGTTCCCAAAGTCAGGAGAATAAAATCAGCAAATTCTCTGCCAGCACCAAGCCAAGCCTCTCCTAGCGCCGCACAGTTGGCATCGTTTTCCAATACTGTAAATAGTCCCGTCTTCTCTTCTAGCCAGTCAGCGACAGGAACATCGTCCCACCCAGGTAGGTTGATCGACTTTCTGGCAATTCGCCGTGCTTTATCCGTAGGACCAGGCATACCCAAACCGATCGCCCTACAGGTAAAATCTGAATTAAGCTGTCTAACCCCTTGAGCGATCGCCTCGACCACAGATTCGGGATGAGCTGGTTGGGGAGTCGGCAGGGAAATAGCTTCGATACAGGTTCCATCCTGTAAAAACCGTCCTAACTTGATCGCTGTGCCGCCCAAATCTATCCCTATTACCTGATTAATCATCTAAATTTAATGTTTATTTTAATTGCCTCGATAGTTAGTTGTACTGTCATTTCGGGAAAAATTGGATTGGTATCTAATTGATCTAATCGATCTAGTTAATCGAATTAATGATGTTGCTAAATTATAAATCGCCTCTAGGAGTTAACTATTAACTATGAAACCCTTAAGTGTTGGGAATGTTGTAAGTGCAGGGTTGAGAATTTATCGAGACAATTTTAAAAAATATTATCGTCTAGCATTGATTGGCTCCTTGTGGGGCATCATTCCTATTTATGGTTGGGCAAAATTTTATGCTCAACAAGCTCTGATTGCCCGTCTCGCCTATGGCGAAGTAACGGAAAAACCAGAGAGTGTCCAAGATGCCAATCGTTTTATCAAGGGAAGGATGTGGAGCTTTCTGGGTGCGGCTATACTAGTCTCGCTGAGATTCTTTTTAGCCTATATCTTAGGCGCGATCGCGATTTTCATAGTGACAGCTGGTTTGACCTTTGTAATTACATTAGGCTTATCTTTTCTAGGAGATGTCGGGGCGCTCATTGGGTCAATTCTTTCTGTGCTGATCTCAATCGCCGCATTTGTGCTGTTTTTTGCCTATCTGATTCGTTTATTTGCCAGCTTCTCGGCATCAGAACTACTTTTATCGACCAAGGAAAATATGAATGCCTCCGAATCTCTTAAAGGCAGCAGAGAGTTAACCCAGGGCTATTTGAAAAATCTCGTGCTGATTTACTTTATCGCTTCGCTGGTTAGCTTTCCTTTGTTGGGTATAATTTTCACAATTCAAGTTTTGCCCGCATTTCTCCAGGAAATTTATCCCATTTTTTCTTCTGGACTGTTTACACTCTTTTCCTTGGTATTTAATGCCGTGACGACAGCTCTCATTCTTCCATTTTGGCAGTCAATCAAAGCCGTTATTTACTACGACTTAAAGGTTCGACGTGAAGGTATGGGGCTGGACTTGAGCAAGTAATTTTTAATTGTTTAGTTATAGAAATCATTATTAACGGTCACTGCAAGAAAGAGAAAATTGTTGCCAGTGACCGTATTTTCTAGTTATCTGCTTCTCGTTCTTTTCTCAGCTTATCTAGCTTAAAAGTAGGAGGAATAGCCTCTGGCTGGGGTGGATTTAGTCTGATACGCCAAATCTTGAGTTCTTTTTGGGCGGGAGTATGGCTGGTTGTTCCTGAAGGAACCTGCTGGGCGATCTCGATCGCTCTTTCGAGGGAGCTATTAGAAGCCTGTCGGGCGATCGCTAAAATCTGCGCCGACCAATCGTTGACGTCTCGAACTGCCTGGGAACGAATCGAACTACTGGCAGAAACCTGTCGAGCAGTTCTAATCGCCCCCGCGAGAGCCTCTGGCGTACCCTGACGAGCCAGATTTGTTGCTTCCCTCAAGTATCTCTCTCCGTCTATTTCCTGTTGCCAGTAGGCAATTTTGTTCTGAGCATCGGCATATAAAGCTCTGCCCGAACTAATTTGTTTAGCTGACTTGATCGCCGCGGGGTAGTTATTGGCATTGGCAAAAGCTTCTGCCTCATCGAGAATGGGTCGATCTTCGAGCCGCTGAATATTGGTGCGCCAGGATCTAACGTATCCTTGAGCCTCACCATAAAGAGGACTATTGCGAGAAATCAGGCTAGCTTCGGCGATCGCTCGCCGCCAGGCTCCAACATTATTACCATAGGATAATTCCCTGGCACGATTGAGGATGGGACGATCCTCAATGGTTTGGATCTGTCCCCGCCACTTGGCTATTTCTTGACGGGCATTGTTATGACGAGGATTGCCGTTGGGAATCAATTCTGCTACAGCGATCGCCTGATTCAGATTAGAGATCGTACCCACTCGGGCTAAGTCTCTGGCTTTGGAGAGATGACCAACATCGTCAATTTCTAATGTCCAGCGTCTTTTTAAATTTTGACCCAGCCGATAGTATTCGCTATCTTGCTCCAGTTTCTTGATTTCTTCTACCGCCTCTTCCATACCAAAGACCGTATCCAGCCTGGCGCTAGAACCTGCGTTAGCCAAGATTTTCCAGTCTTTGTTGCGATCCTGCAATTCCAAACTGCGGGGAATACGATTAGAGACTTTGAGTAGCTCGCGCCACTTTCGCTGTTCAATTAGCTGCTCGACATTAGTCACCAGCTTACTTTTGGCTTGGGCGATTACTTCCTGAGCCTGCTCGTAGGCATAGCTATTTTCTTTAATGTCGTCGGCTTTATCAATTGCCAAAATCAGGTCGTCAATTTTACCGCTAGAAACCTGAGTTTGCGCCTTGCTAATACTAGCGTTTTCTTCTTGAGCAACATTAATATTATTGATGCTTTCTTCATACTTGGTGGTTGCCCAGTATTCGTTAGGACTATCGGTTAGACGTACTGCCCAGGTAAAGGCGCCGTTCCAATCAGCTTCGCGGAGCTTTTCCTCTACTTTTTGATAGGTTTCGTCTCCTTTTGACCAAATCGTTTCCCACTTAGCAACTTTCTCCTCGACTATTTCTTTGGCAGAAAGATTGTTGGGAATTCTTCTGGCAGTGGCGATCGCTTTTTCTAATTTTCCCGACTGAAACTGCTCTTCTCCTAAATCAAGAATTGATGTTGCCCAGCGGTCAATATTGCGGTCAATTTCAGGTCGCAGAGGATGATCTGCTGGTAGTACCGACACCAAGTCGATAGCGGCGAGTAAGCCATCCAATTCTTTTTCCTCTGCCGCAGTCTGGGCGCAGTAGAGACGGACTGATGCCGAAGCAATGGGCCAAAAAACTTTAGAGCAGCTTTGGGTTTTGGGTAGCTTAAGCAGCATCGAAGTTGCCCCATAGCCAATCCCGCCAGAACATAAAACCAACAGAATTCCCCACAGCTGCCAGATCTGCCAAAATGGTCGCTTGGAACGTTTAACTCGAGTCGCTCCTCCTTGGCTTGCTACAGATCCTTGAGAAGTTACTGGAATCAAAATATTTTCAGGGAAATCTGGCAGACTAGCATTGAGATCTGACTGCCGCTTCTTAGCGCTATTAGTTTTAGCGCTATTGATTTTGTTCTCTGATTTCTTGCTTGCCGCATCAGAGCCAGAGCTTTGTGGTTCTTTATTTATCGCCATAAATTATCTGAAATTTGATGCCAGTAACCTTCTGTTGAACTTAGTGAGAGAAATGCTTAAATCGTAACTCATATTATCATCTGATTTTGCTGAGTATATATCACGAATGTTTCAACTCAGTGAAGTTTTACCGAGAGAGCTAGCTAATTTCCAGTCTGGCAAAACATCAGTCTGATTGTGACAGCTTTTGCTTAATTTTAGATAAACATTAAGATGCCCAATTGATTGTAAGAGTAATCTCCATAAATCAACACCTATTTAACTCACTTTGATTCGCTTCTCAAATCGGCAATAAGTTGAGACAGTTGAGCTTCGTCAGCCTGATACACTTCTCCACAAAACTGGCAAATTGCTTCTGCCCCTTCATCTTTTTCGATCATGTCCCGTAGCTCTGCTTCTCCTAGCATTTTGAGTGCGCCCAAAACTCTCTTCCAGGAGCAGCCACAGGCAAAACTAACAGGATGAGATTCAGGAAAAATGAATAAGTCCAAATCTCCCAGGAGTTCTCTCATAATTGTTTTGAGGGTTTTGCCTTCTTGCAGCAAAGGGGTGAAGCCCGCTAGCTGAGATACACGAGATTCTAAAAGTTCCACCAAAGATAAATCTCTAGCTGCCTTGGGCATAATTTGCAGCAAAATGCCTCCAGCAGCGGTAACTCCTCCTTCGCCAACAAAAACTCCAACCAATAGTGCCGAGGGAGTCTGTTCGGAAGTGACGAGATAGCTAGCAACGTCTTCTCCTACCTCCCCCGAAACCAAACTGACGGTGCTGGAGTAGGGCTGCCCATAACCGACATCTCTAACTACGTGGAGATAGCCATTGTGACCAACTGCTTTACCAACATCAAGCTTGCCGCGTTCGTTTGGCGGTAGCTCAACTCCAGGATGCTGGACATATCCCCGTACCGTACCATCTAGACCCGCATCGGCTAATATTGCTCCTAAAGGTCCGTCCCCCTTGACGTGAATGTTAACCCTAGAACCTTCTTTTTTCATGCTAGAGGCTAACAATAGTCCTGAAGCCATAGATCTGCCTAGAGCTGCGGTCGCTACATAGGAAAGTTTATGTCTGCGTCGGGCTTCTTCAGTGAGGTCGGTAGTAATTACGCCTACTGCTCTAATTCCTCCGTCCGCGGCTACTGCTCTGATTAATTTATCTGTCATAGAAATTTAAGTATCTTTAATTTATTATGTCGTTATTTAGTATGCTGCGCGGAGTCTGCTGCGATCGCTTTTATAGTCTAGTTGTCTTCTAGTTTATAACTCTGTGGATAGACTACTAAATCCAAACTGAGCATTAGCCCCGATAAAAATCTATAAATTGCTAGAGCTATAGTTTTCGCTTACTTTATTTTCTAATGGTAGGCTCAAGGCTAACCTAGGAACATGCTAGCGCGAGTCATAATTTTTTTTCAAATTATGTCATCAGTAGCAAAAACCAAGCTATTTCAACTTTTTTTAAACTGTTTTAATTGTAGATTTGAAGAATCGGATTATTACCTTAAATTTATTATTTCAAGCCGATTGCTTGTCTCGGTTCAATGCTAGGATCTAGTAGACTATCTAGCCGATTCAACTTATCGTAGCTGAATACTAAATACAGTAGAGCAACTTCTAGGATTTTTAAACTTATATTTACAGCTAGCCATGGCTCATGATTTTTAAGCGCTTTACTTTTACTCTTGTTTGTTTTGTACTATCTGGTTTCGGTTTTAGTCATAGCTTGGCTGCTCAACCAAATTCATCCTTGACCGCCTCAGAGGAGCGAAAAACATTTGTTGCTGACGGTGCATTGAACAATGGTATATCCGATCATAGTCACCAAGAAGATTTGCAGTTTGGCAGAATTGTTCACCAGGCTGTCCAAGTTGAGCCGCTACTAATTTCTGCATTTCCCCAATCTTCTCAAGTTGTCGCTACAGCTAGCCAGGCAGATTTAGATCAGCCTGCAATAAGTCGGCGTTGGTCTTTGGGAGCGATGGGGCTTACCTTTACGGTAGCTCTGTTTCTACTGTGGATACTATTTAGACCTCCTAGCCAGAAATTAGTTAATGATGAACCGCGGCTACAGCAAAATAAAATCCAGTCTAAGCCTGAATCTGAGTCAATAGCCGACCGTGGCGCTAATGCTGAAACATCGCGGTTAGATTCGGCGCAGGTTACTTCAGAAGCGGCAAGCCAGGCAGTAGCTACCGTAGCTAATATTGATATCACTCAAGAGTTAATTCATGATTTGCAGGGTCGTCAAGAATCAGCTCCAGAAACATCTAGCGAGTCAGCGATTTCGGCTCATACTGCTGCCAGGCGTAAAGCAATCTGGAAATTGTCTAAAACAGGAGATTGCCGCAGCATTGAACCGCTGTTAAAAACAATACCTGAGGTAGGAACAGCCGATCAAAGCCTGATTTTAGATGCTGTTGCCCAAATTTCTCATCGCCGATTTAAACCAATCAATGACGAACTGTTTGTCGCTCTCCAACATCAAAATCCCGAAGTTAGACTAAGTGCCATAAGGGATCTAAGGCGTTTATATCAGTTTGTTATCCCTGTAATTACCAAAATAGCGCAAATGCAGTCAGATCCAGACTACGAGGTGCGGCAGACCGCCACTCAGACATTGCATCAGCTCAATTCTAATCCCTTGCCGACGTTTAATAATCATGCCAACCCAGAAATTACTAATCTAGTCTCAGGAGAAGATAGCGAAGCTAATCTTCACTTGGTTGCTTATTTGTTGGCAGAGCTAGATACTAAGGGCTGATGTTAAAAATTCTGTTTTTATCCACGTCGGTTGGTGCTTTGGGTTCGGGGGCTGGAGGCGGCGTAGAATTGACCGTCCAGAATCTCGCCCAAGAGCTAGTTGCTCGGGGTCATCAGCTAGAAGTAGTCGCTCCTCAAGGTTCTTGGTTAACTAACTTTGCCGTAACTACCGTAGAAGGGAATCTGCAAGTTCCTGTACAGACTCAAAGCCGAGATGTGCCGACCTGCTTGCCCGATAATTCTGTGCTGGCGAATATGTGGTCTTATGCTCGACAGGTTCAAGATAAGTATGATCTAATCGTCAATTTTGCCTTCGACTGGCTGCCTTTCTATCTCACTCCTTTTTTTACCACGACCGTCGCCCACTTTATCAGTATGGGTTCGATGACTGACGCTAGCGATCGCATGATGCAGCGATCGATAATCTGCTGCATCATGCGATCGCTATCCTGGTACTTTTGGTGTTTATACTCAAGCTCAGGCAGATACTTTCCCCTTTGGCGATCGCTGCGAAATTCTCGGTAGTGCGATCGACCTCTCTCTCTATCAGTTCAACCCTAACCCAGGAGCGAGTCTTGCCTGGTTGGGACGCATTGCCCCCGAAAAAGCTCTCGAAGATGCGGTAGAGGCAGTAAACATCACGGGTACGCCACTGAAAATTATGGGTCGAATTCAAGACCCAGACTACTGGCAACAGATCCGTCAGCAGTTTCCCCAGGCACCAATAGAATACCTGGGCTTTCTCGACACTAATCAACTACAGCAGGAATTAGGTAAGTGTCGCGCTCTACTGATGACTCCTCGCTGGATTGAAGCTTTTGGTAATGTGGCGATCGAAGCTTTAGCCTGTGGTGTCCCAATTATTGCCTACAGTCGTGGTGGTCCTGCCGAGATTGTGCGGGACGGTAAGACAGGTTGGCTAGTCGAACCAGATAACGTGTCAGAATTAGCCACCGCGATTGGTAAGATAGAGCAAATAGAGCGTCTAGCCTGTCGCCAACAGGCAGAAGCAGAATATTCTTTGGCCGCTTTGGGCGATCGCTTTGAAGCCTGGTTCAAACAAATACTAACTAACCAGTAACTCTATTCTCGATCCAGCTCATCCCCTTCGTCTAGCTGTGGCTTATCCATTTCTTCCTTAAAACCTTTAATCGTTTTGCCCAAAGCGCTGCCAATTTCAGGAATTTTCTTGGGACCAAAAACCAGCACCGCTACCAAACCAATAATCGCGACTTCAGGTATACCCAAACCAAACATAATTAAATCTCCTGCACTAAAATCTATTACGATTAATAGCTATATATATCTTTAAAGTCTGTCTCAGTATATCGTTAAAAATAGAGACATCTATGGCTGCCAATATTTAACTGCCAAGATCGAGTATTTTAATAACCTAATGTTAGAAACTTCCCAACCTTCCCTACGCCAAGAGCAACATCCTTTAATCCATCGACTGGCGGAAAGGATTCTCAACTATTGGCAAAAATATTTAGAACTCTCTGCCTATGAACTACCAGAAGGATTGGGCTATGTTGAAGGCAAGCTGGAAGGAGAAAAGCTACGGATCGAAAACCGCTGCTACCAAACGCCTCAGTTTCGGAAGATGCATTTAGAGTTAGCCAAGGTGGGCAAAAACCTCGATATTCTCCACTGTGTCATGTTTCCTCGTGCCGAATATCCTCTACCCATGTTTGGCTGCGATATCGTTGCTGGGAGAGGCGGAATCAGTGCCGCGATCGCCGATTTATCCCCCACCAGTCCCGATAAGACTCTCTCAACTGGATATGTAAAGTACCTCGAAGCACTGCCCCAGCTAGAGTTTAACGAAGTCAGAGATCTACCACCCTGGGCAGATATTTTTTCTGAGTTTTGTTTATTTGTTAAACCGACTGACAACGAAGAAGAACAAAATTTTCTCGATCTAGCGGGTAACTATCTGCGAATTCACTGTAAGCAAGCCATAGCTGCCAATCCCGTCTCGCCTCAAGAACAAAAGCTATATTTGGCAGGGCAAAGATATTACTGCACCAAGCAGCAGCAAAACGACAAAACCCGCCGTGTGTTAGAGAAAGCATTTGGTGAGGTTTGGGCAGAAAACTACATGACCAACGTGCTGTTTGACGTCCCTGAATCGGAGAGTGTAGCCGCATCTACCGTTGAAGAAGTTACAGGCTAAAAGTGTTAAATTACAGCTCAACTCATCTACCCATAAGCGTAGGTAAAGTGAATACAGACTTCATTTCTATCTGGACGGTGATAGAGAAAGAAATGCTCAAATGCGCCAGTATCTACAAGTACCAATTCTGGCGATCGATCCAAATTTCCGTAAACTCGAACAATATCCAAATCTTTGAAAGTTGAAAGCGATCCACACGTATAGTCAGATTCATATCTTTCCCTACGTTCTTTATAGTCCAGCCAATAGTTATGGTATTTGAAGTCGGTCTTTATTTCTTCAGACTCAAAATCTCTAAGATTCAATCCTGTAATTAATTTATTTAATTCCGATACCCGATTTAAATTGCACTGGGCAACTCTACCACTAGCATTACAGCTAACTTCTGCACCTGTTATTTCATGCTTGGCTAGCAGTTGAGTAATATCCTTTTCTACAGCAATGTTAGGAAACATGATCGCTTTAACAATCGGCGAATAACCTCTAACAATCAGGAGAAATATACCAGCAGACAAAAGCCGTGATGCGATCGCCGGTTTTCTGGACATATGGCTATATCTTGTTTTATTTCTACAAGAGTAGTCTGCCCATTATTTACTGTTCGAGTACTATGTACGTTTCCTAGAAGCTTGGGAGTTTTAATCTAATTACTTGAATTGAAATTAAAGCCGAACTCATCTACCCATAAGCATAAGTGAAGTGAACACAGGCTTCATTTATATCTGGACGATGATAGAGAAAAAAATGCTCAAATGCTCCACCACCTTCGAGTCTTAATTCTGGCGAACAATCTAAATTTCCGTAAACTTTAACTGGTTTAGAATAACTAAAAGCTTCTAGAGATCTACAGGTATTGAATTCAGCATACGGTTCCGTATTTTCTAGAATGCTTAACCCGTAATGATGGTAGTTCCTAAACTCATCTTGCTCTGCTGACGATCGCAAGTTGTCCATCGATTTAAGATCTTTAAAAGCTTCAAAATCCCTAAGATTTAATCCAAAAATAAATCGCTCCAAAGGCTGAGATATTTGGGTGAACATACAACTTGCGACTCGTGATGTTACTTTGTTTTCGCAAGATACTTTTAAATTGGTTGTTTGATGCTTTTGAAGCAGCTGTCTAATATCTTTTTCTACCGAGAGATGAGGAAATACGATTTCTTTAACAACAGGAGTGCAACCTCTAATAATCAAAGCAACCACGGCAAAATTAAACGCGAAGGTAAGAGTTTCAGTAACCGAAATCTTTGAAGCATCTTGTGATGTATCAGACATAATGTTGCGACTTTTCTTGTATCCCGACAACAGTAGTCTGCCCGTTACTTACAGGTCGTATATCAGCTTGTAAGATTTTCCAGAGCGATCGCAAATCTCCCCCTAACCTACAACATCGGTCAATTCAAAACCCTGTATAAAATGGCGATCGCATAATACTAAATTCCCCTCTGTCCATTCGTCAAAAGCTAACTGGGCAGCAGTTTCTACTCCAGTGGCAATATCCCGCCCCGAATAACCGACTAAAGAGTTAACATAGGCTGATAAATCCACATCCTCAGCCAAAATCCAGTCGGGATGGATCTTCCGCTTCAGCATCTCCTCAATCTCGGCTACTCCAGGTAAGGGAATGGCTATTTTCTTTTGTAAACGCGATCGCACTGCCGAATCTATATTCCCTGGGTAATTGGTAGCACCCAAGACAAAGACATAGCTACCCTGGGCTTGGATACCGTCTACTTCCTGAAGAAACTGATTGACTAAGTTTTGATTTTCCAAATCCGCATCACCGCTGCCCATACCGCCTCGATTGGGAAACAGAGACTCCATTTCGTCAAAGAAGAGAATAGCGGGGGACTGCTGACGCGCCTGGTTGAAGACATCGGCAAGATTGCGGGAACTCTGCCCCACCCATTTACTTCTAATATCGGCGGGCGCGTAGCTTTTGAAAT
>JBCBWB010000087.1:0-22209 GCA_039817275.1 Cyanobacteria bacterium J06648_1
GAAGCTGAAATTAGGGAACAGGCTATATCCTATACCAGCACTTTGTTGGGTCGTACCTTTGAAGAGACAGTAGCCGCCCAGCAGCGTTTTGCCCAGGGTGAACCCCATAACAGCAGTTTATTTGAAATTGTTTACTGGTTGGGGTGTAACGCGATCGCCGAAATGCAGCAGGATTGCGATCGCCAAATTACCTTTAGCTCGGCATTACGGGAGCGCATTGGCAATCATATTCACGGGGAAAATTGGGCAGCAGAGGTTAAGCAGTTTCTCTGGACGCAAAATCTTTGGCAACGTCCTCTACATATTATCAGCGCCAATCTACACAGCATTCTTAACTGTCTATATGCTTATCCTGCCTTGAAAGACAAGATCGAAGGAAGAGAAAGCATTGAGAAAACGGCGCGGGAGTTGAGTTTGCCCGAAAATCTTCGTCTTAATCAGGAAGTCCAAAGGTTTGCCCTCAATCATGGTATGTACTATCTCGAAGATCGGGCAGGAACGAATGTTCAGGTACAAATTTTTGACACATCTTTACTGCCTTTAGATTCTCTTTCACCTGAATTAGAGCTTGATCGTGCTTTGGTAGAGCAGAAGAAACCAGTGATCCTAGTTATGGACTATGCTTTTGGCGAGCAGGCTTTTGAACTGTTTGATGAATTACTCAAGCCTTATAAGACGGCAGAACAGTCCCGCAAGCTGAATGTTGCCTCCATTTCGGTTATGGGCAAAGCAGGTACTTTGGTGGGTAATAAAGGCGATCTGATGTTGCCCACGGCTCATATTTTTGAAGGGACGGCAGATAACTATCCCTTTGAGAATGATATGTGTCAGTCTGATTTTCAGGGGTCAGGAATTCCTGTCTATGAAGGTGCTTTATTAACCGTGTTGGGGACTTCTTTACAAAATGCTGATGTGCTGAAATACTTCAAAAGTTCCTCTTGGAATGTGGTCGGTTTAGAGATGGAAGGCGCCCATTTACAGAAGGCAATTCAAGCGGCAACCAAAATCCGCCAGAGCATCAGTGAAAACACAATCTTGCGCTACTGCTACTATGCTTCTGATAATCCTCTTCTAAGTAGCAGTAGCCTAGCATCGGGCAGTCTAGGACAGAGCGGAGTCAAGCCTACCTATGCCATCTCGCTAAAGTTTCTCCAGAAGATTATTGGCTAAATTCTGGAATTTCCAGTTTGAGCGATCGCTTTTTTAAATAAGCTATAAAACTAGCTATTAGAGATTCACAAAGGTATTGAGATAGGCATCAATTATTGCATTACCAAAGAACAGACTTATGGCGCCGCCCAAAGCAAGAAAAGGACCAAAGGGCATGGGCTGCTTTTTACCAATAATTTTTAAGGCGATCGCGCCACCACCAATAACTGAACCGACTCCACAGGCGATAAAGCTAGATAGCAAGACATATTTCCAACCAATCCAGGCACCGATAGTTGCCATGAGTTTACCGTCGGCATCTCCCATTGCCTGTTGTCCCATCACAATAAGCCCAATCAAGGCAATAATCTCTAGTAACCAAATACCCGCAACTGCCCCGCCAATGCCAAACATTAGATGATTGGCAATCCCTTTTCCTCCAGATGCTTGCCAGCCGACAACAGCTTGAAATACTAAACCCAATACTAAACCTGATTTAGTCAAAGCAGAGGGTAAGGTCATCGTATCAAGATCGATTGCCGACAGCGAAATTAGCCAAGACAAGAAGAGACAGTAACCGATCGTTTCTAAACTATAGCCAAAACGCCAGAAAACCAGCATGAAAACTAGTCCTGTAAACGCTTCAACCAGCGGATAACGACTAGAAATTGCGGTCTTACACCAGCGGCAACGTCCCCGTAACCAGAGCCAGCCAAACACGGGGACATTTTCTGTAATCCCCAGAGGATGCATACATTTAGGGCAGCGAGACGGGGGATGAACTAAAGAAATTCCCGCAGGAAGGCGATATATAACCACGTTTAAGAAACTACCAATACATGCACCAAAAACAAACGCAGTGGCAAATCCCATTGTCGCAACGAGGGTTTCCATAATTCAATTTTGAATAAATATAATGATTAAAATAAAATATCGGCTGCAAACTACAAGTTAGTCGTAAAAACTTCTAATATCGTTCCGCTTCAATCTGTTGGAGAGGAATAAAACATTCTCTCGGCAATAGTATCGGTTTAGGATTAAATGCTAGCTGTCCACGATGACTATCGCGGTTGATCACTATTCCTCTCGGCTGGTGTTCGGTCGGAACGTTTAAATTACAATAGCTACGGTAAATATTTCTCGCAGCTTTGATTAAGCTGGGGTCAAAAAACACCATGTTTGCTTGGGTTTTTGCCGAATTCTGATTGCGCGTCGAAGATTTTAAACTCACGGAGCGATCCCTAAAAAGACAACTCCAAATTTAACCTAATTTTTTCCAGAAGGAGAGCAGAAAAAATAAAGTTTTATGACAAAAAATGGCGGGCGCTGAGTTTTCAAGGGTAACAAATAGTTAATACAAATGAACTTCTAAATTTAATCGTCAAATAATCAACAGCAAGAAATTATTTTCTAGACTCTAATCCCAATCCCCTGGAAAATAATAGAGATTCACTTCGATAATACCTAGATGAATACTTGGGATTTTCAGCCACCTCCAGAATCAGAATTGGGCGATCGCGAATTGGCTTTGGAATCAAATCGTTTAGCTAATAGGCGTATTGCTTTATTGGTTACGGGTAGTATTGCCGCGCTCAAAGCGCCCCTGATTGCCCGTACTCTCCGTCGTCACGGGGCAGATGTTGTGGCTTTTGCCTCACCTGAAGCTTTGCGCTATACCACTGTCGAGGCTTTGGAGTGGAGTACCACAAATGATGTAGTTACGAAGTTGACCGCCAATGCCGAACATCTCAGTGATGATCATCCTTTCGCGGCTTACGTAGTTGCCCCCGCTACCTACAACACCCTCAATAAAATGGCTCTGGGTATTGCCGATGGTGTGATTACTTCCAGTTTAGGTTCGGCAATCGGCAGAATGGAACGGGGTAAAACACAAATTCTAGTTGCTCCGACAATGCACGGTAGTCTTCATAATTCTATTCTGACAGAATCTCTCCACAGGCTAGATCGCCTCGGAGTTACAATTATCCCGCCCAGGGTAGCCAACGGGAAAAATAATCTGCCTGCGGAGAAAGCGATCGCCTTTGCTGTCTGTCGAGCAATAAGCAAATCTCGTCTCAAGGATATTCCTATCTTAGTTACGGGGGGACCTACACCTGTTCCCATTGATAATATTCGTCGTCTAACTAATCGTTTTACTGGTAGGCTAGGCGCTGGCATAGCCGAAGAATTGTATCTACGAGGAGCGAATGTAAAGCTAATTCACGGACAGGGAAGCTATACGCCGCCAAATTATCTACCCCACAAGATAGTTACTACCTACGATGAATATCTTCAGGAGATAATGTCAGAGTTGCAGCACCACTATCAGTACGGGATTTTTTCTGCGGCGGTAGCTGACTATCAACCCGTACAGGTATTTCCTGGCAAAATACCCAGCGGCAAAATGTCTAAGCTAAATCTCATGCCTACGCCAAAGGTAATTAAGGAAGTCAAAGCAAGATTTCCTAGCTTAGGAATGATTACTTTTAAATATCAAGAGAATATTTCTCACCAGGAGTTAATGGAAATTGCGACCAATCGACTTCAGCAAGGCTATCAAATGGTCGTCGCCAATCGAGGAGAGGAGCATCAGGCTAAGGGAACTCAGGTAGCTTACTTAGTTACCAAAGAGCGATCGCCCCAAAAAGTAGTGGGCAAACCAAAAATTGCTCAGGCGATCGCCAATTACCTAGAATCAGTAATTGGAATAACAGACAAAATTTAGCAGTTAATGCGGCTTCCCGCGATCGCTTTTTTTAAATCAGAAGCAGGTAATTTAACCTAATTAACTTGATTTCGCAATTTAGCAATCTTCGTTCTAAGTTCATCGGTCATATTCAGTAGAGCCGCTTGCGCGATCGCCTGTTGCTCTCCCGACGCCAACCATTTTAGATTAACAGTATTATTTTCCGCCTCAGCATCACCGATTACTAAGCAGGCAACTGCACCACTGCGATCGGCTCTTTTAAACTGTTTTCCAAAGGCGCTACCGCTGAGATCTAGTTCCACACCAAGATTGAGACCCCGCAATTTCTGAGCCAGCAATAGCCCCTGCGCTTCGGCGGCGGCACCACGAGACACAAGATAGAAATCGGGAGTATCGACAGGTGCATCATGTAGCTGCTGCAAGAGTAAAACCAATCTTTCCATGCCAATTGCCCAGCCCACCGCTTGAGTATCAGGACCTCCTAGTTCTTGTACTAGCCCGTCATAACGCCCACCTCCACATACTGTTGCTTGGGCGCCTAGGTCATCGGATTTGATCTCGAAGGCGGTGTGGGTATAGTAGTCTAATCCCCTGACTAAACAGTGATTAATCTGATACTTAATACCTAAATCGGTAAGTAGCTGCAATACTGTATCGAAGTGTTTTTTTGAAGTTTCGCTGAGATGCTCAGTAATCTTGGGGGCATTGCTGGCAATTTCCTGAGTTTTAGGGTCTTTACTATCTAAAATCCGTAGAGGGTTACGAGTCAAACGATCTTGACTGTCTTCATCCAAATCGTCTTTGTAGGGTTCGAGATACTCAACCAAAGCCTGACGATACTGAGCGCGATCTGCACCATTACCAACGGAATTGATATCTAACTCCAGATTCTTCAGACCCAAACTCCGTAAAATATCCGTTGCCAGGGCAATGACTTCCGCATCAGCCCGAGGGGCAGCACATCCTAATAACTCTAATCCCACTTGATGAAACTGTCGCTGACGACCAGCTTGGGGACGTTCATAGCGAAACATCGGTCCTGTATACCAAAGCCGCTGTACTCCTCCCTGAGCATGGAGTTTGTTCTGGATGTAGGCTCGTACCACTCCTGCTGTTCCTTCTGGTCTCAGGGTAATGGATTTGTCCCCACGACTAGCGAATGTATACATTTCCTTGCCTACCACGTCCGTCGCTTCGCCAATGCCACGCTCAAATAATGCTGTCTGTTCAAAAATTGGGGCGCGAATTTCTTGATATATTGCCCGGCTTAGGGTTTCTCTGACCGTCGCTTCAATAAACTGCCAGTAACCAACTTCTTCTGGCAGAATATCTCTTGTTCCTCTTAATGCTTGAATCATTTATTGCTTGCTGGCTCAAAACCTTAAATTATCTCTTATCTGTTATTAAGCTATCAGCTATTAGGTCAGTACAGACAGATAGGTCGCCTGATGATTGCCTAGGTTGGTGAATCTTGGGTCAGATTTTTCCTTGTCGAGCCTGAAATCATTCAACCCACAGTGATCTTAAAATCGTCATGGCTAAGATTAACTGCTTTTGCTGCCTGTTTTTATTGTGACCTTAGAGTTATTACCGATATGACTTAATGAAGTTTTGGTAAAGTAACTTTAGCGATCGCCATTTTGGACGAGGATGTGCAATTGCTAGTTGCTTAAGTAGCTTTTTAAGCTATGTTATGTTTCGAATAAGATAATAGAACTGTCTGCTCTTGTCCCTCGCAGTTTTTCAATCTGGGTATTTTGTAGCTAGAAGATTTAAACTATATGCTTAAAGTAAGCAAGCATCTTTGCGAGCCATATTTCAGCCAGATACAAACCTGATTTCTTGCAAGCCATGATTACTTTTGAAATCTTGACCTAGGTTTTTATTTAAAACATCAGCTTTAAGCCGATACTATTCTGCTCCAGAAAAACGGCAATAATAAAGAATCAAGCAGCTCAAATCTTGTTTTGCTAGGTCATCAGCAAGATAGATATTAAAAAAATATTATGGGTATTATAAAACTTGGCAAGTGAATCCAAAACCAAAGAACAAAGATAGTGTTATTATCTTTTCAAGCCATTTAAAAAACCTTTTTTGAAAAAACTTGATTCAATCTTTAAACATCTAAAGGAATTAATCGTTAAAATTGTCGAAGTCATCAGCATTTTCGCTTTTCTCTATCTCCTGGAGAGTTTTCCATCCTGGCAGCCAGAGAGAATCGTCCCTAAGCTGAGACGCATTAAGCCAAAAGCGAGTTTGGGGATCGCAAGACGCTACCATTTCCGCAAAGACCCATTTATCTTGGTTTTTGCGATTGACTACCTGGAAATGTCTCCAGCCCCACGTTTTTTGCGTTGCTGTCCACTTTGAACCAATTAAATAGGGGAACTTTAGCTTTCGCTTTTTCGACATTTTAACCTCGAAAGATAATAATGATTGCCTAGTCGCAATAATCTACTCTTTTTCATTGTGATATTTTTATGAAAACTACATCTGTTTTGTATCAATTATTTTTAGAACGAATTAACAGCTACAGTGCGATCGCACTATCACTTTGCCTGGCTTTAGCACCAACTGCTGCATTTGCTCAAGACAGCACGATTGAATTACAAGATGCGGGTTCAGGAGCTGAAACTCCCAATAACCAGAAGCCAATTAACTATAGAGATTTACCACCTTTAGACAATTCAGAATTCCCTGGTTCAAATCCCGCACAAGGAACAGCGCCTCTTCCTGCTGCTAGTCCCGAGTTTGCCACAGATGAGACAGATTATACCTTGGGTGCAGGCGATCGCATTAATCTCGATATCTTCCAGGTTGAAGAGTATAGCGGCGAATACCCTGTCCTAGTTGACGGCACAATTAGCTTACCTTTGGTTGGTCGAGTTGATGTCAGAGGTTTGAGTCTCAAAGAAACGTCTGAGGCTGTTTCCCAAGAATATGCTACTTATCTCAAGCGTCCAATTATTACCGTTGGTCTAGTTGCCCCTCGTCCCCTCAGAATTGGTATCGCTGGGGAAGTCGATAATCCTGGTGCCTATGAAGTTGCTTTAACCGCTGACAATCCGCAGTTTCCTACAGTTACAGATCTGCTAGAGCAAGCTGGTGGTATTACTACTATCGCTGACGTACGCAATGTCAGAGTTACTAGACAGAATGGTGGCAAGGAAGTCACTTACAATTCCAACCTTTGGGATCTTCTGACTAAAAATCAAATTAGACAGGATATTTCTTTGCGTGATGGGGATACGATTTTTATCCCTACTACTGACGAAATCAACACTACTGAACTGAACCGGCTTGCGCAAGCTAGCTTCGGACTCCAGTCTGACAAGCCAATTAAAGTAGCGGTAGTTGGTGAAGTATACCGTCCTGGTTCGCACTTCATTCAGCCAGAACTGCTGAGTCGAGACACTGTTAATGGAGCCAACCAAGGAAGACAAGAATCAATTCCTCCTCGTCTTTCTCAGGCAATCAACGCAGCAAACGGCATCAAGCCTTTAGCTGACATCAAGGAAGTACAGGTTAAGCGTACTGCTTGGAACGGCGACGAGAAAATCATCGCCGTCAATCTTTGGGATGTAATTTCTGCTGGTGATAATACTCAAGATATTATCTTACAAGAAGGCGACAGAATTATCATTCCTGAAGCTACTGCTCCTAGTGAGGCCGAAAGACAAAAGCTAGCAGAAGGTACTTTCTCTCCTGAAGAAATTACGGTTAACGTCGTTGGTGAAGTCGGCAATCCAGGTCCAGTCCAAGTAAGACCTAATACCCCCCTCAACCAAGCAATTTTAGCTGCGGGTGGTTTTGACACGCGAAGAGCGAATAAGAGTGAAGTCGAGCTAGTTAGCTTGAAGCCAGATGGAACTGTTGACAAGCGCAAAATCAAAGTAGATTTAGGTGCAGAGGTCAACGAAGAAACCAATCCTGTTTTGGGTCAAAATGACGTTGTCGTTGTTGGTCGTTCTGGCACCACTGCTGCTACTGACGGACTTGGTCAAATAGTCAGCCCGATTGGTGGTGCGTTTGGTTTACTGAACTTGATTTTCTAGACTGAAACTATTAAGTTATAGCCCATCGTTCTACTGCTCTCAGTTAGGATGATGGGTTATTATGCGATTAATTTGACATAATCCGTGTTGTGAGGATTTAAATAGTAATGCCCGATAGAAGTCCAGATCGTTCGACTTATCTTCCGTTGAAGCATAAAAATGGTAATGGAATTAATCATAAGAATGGTAATGGTTCTTACACCTATTCTTTACCTACGGTGGCAAAAGCACCCGAAACTGATGGGGATAGTATCGATCTGCGCCAGCTAACCAGGATGGTTAAGCATCGACTGCGCTTGATCTGTGCTGTGGTTGCTGGTGTAACTGCGACTACCGCGATTATCACCTTCAATCAGGAGCCAATCTATAAGGGTAGTTTTAAGCTTCTGGTAGAACCAGTATCCGAAGAACAAGAAGATTCCCTAGCCTTATTACAGCAGGGTTCAGGGGGTCTAGATTATGAGACTCAAATTGAGGTCTTAAGTAGTCCTCGTGTTCTAAATCCGATTGTAGAAGTTCTTTCGGCAAAGTACGCAGAGATTGACTACGAAGAATTAATCAAACCGAAAAAATCTCCTCTAAAGATTGAGCAGCTAAATGATACCAAGATCCTAGAGATATCTTATGTCGATGCCGACGCTAACAAGATCCAGTTTGTATTAGACAACTTAGCAGAGGCATACCTAGGCTATTCTCTTGACGAAAGGAGAATCGAGGTTAAGCAGGGAATTGACTTTGTGGAAAGCCAGCTGCCAGAAGTAGAAGCGAGAGTAGATGAACTACAGGGCAGGGTTCAAAAATTCCGTCAGCAATATAATTTATTAGATCCAGAACAACAGGCCGAAATTTTGGCTCAGCAGCTAGTTGATTTTGAACAGAAGTTTTTTAATACTAAAGCTGAACTAAAAGAGACCAGATCGCTATACAGTTTACTCCAGCAGCAGCTAAATTTAAATCCGCAGCAAGCTTTAGCTGCTAGCTATTTAAGTGAATCTCCTCGGTACCAAAAATTACTCAATCAGCTACAGGAGGTAGAGGTTGAGCTAGCTCAAGAATCTACTCGTTTTGCGCCAGCAAATCCGACGATAGAGAGTTTGGAAGAGAAGAAGTCTCGCCTGCTCACCCTTCTGCAACAGGAAGCAGGAGGTGTTCTGGGACAAAGTTTGTCCAATACGGTGGATAATTCTCCCAACTTGACTTCTCCTAGTACCTTACGTTTAGAACTCAACCAGCAATATATTCAGGCTGCAAACGAAATTGAAATCTTAGAACTGAGAGAAGCAGTTTTACAACAGGAGATTGCCAAGCTGACTAAATTAACCAAGCAGATGCCTGTGATTGCTCGTCAATATACCGACCTCAATCGCCAGTTGACTGTTGCCACAGAAAGCTTAAATCGATTTTTAACCGCTAAAGAAACTCTTCAGCTACAGGTAGCGCAACAGGCACTGCCCTGGCAAACCATATCGCAACCAAAGGTGTCTGATGATCCTATCGCTCCTAATCCACCACGTAATTTAGCTTTAGGGCTTATTTCTGGTCTAATGTTAGGCTGCGCTGCTGCCTTACTAGCAGAACGTCTCGATCCTGTATTCCACTCATCTGAAGAATTAAAAGAAAGCGTCAATCTTCCTATTCTGGGTGAGATTCCGATTCAGAAGAATTTAGAACCTGCTGATGAACTAAAAACGCTGCCCAAAATAGAAAAAGTTGGTTTGCCTGCACTACAAATTGGCAATACGACTCTCAATCTCAATCGCTCTCTCAATTCTGCGCCAAAAGGGGTTGCAGGTAATCGGCAGAAATGGAATGGCAGTTCTCCTTTTTTGGAGTCTTTCCGCTCTTTAAATACCAATATCAAGCTTTTAGGCTCTGATACTGCGTTACGCACCTTTGTTATCAGTTCCTCAATTCCCTCAGAGGGTAAATCTACCGTTTCTTGCCATCTAGCCCAAGCTGCTGCGGCAATGGGTCAAAGAGTAATGTTGATTGATGCAGATTTGCGTCGTCCCCAGGTGCATCGTTGGTTAGGAGTTGAGAACACTGAAGGTCTGAGTAATGTTTTGGCGACTGGGTTAGATGTAGAAGAAGCAATTGTCAAGGTTCCTCAGTGGGAAAATCTATCGGCGATTACTGCGGGAGATATTCCTCCAGACCCGACTAGATTATTGGCTTCACAGAAAATGTTTACTCTAATGGAACGTCTGAAAAGCAGCCGTAAATATGACCTAATTATTTATGACACACCGCCTATTTTGGGTTTTGCGGACGGTCGGATTCTCTCAAACCGTACCGACGGCGTTGTTTTGGTAGTTAGAATCGGCAAGACAGACCGCTCATTACTGAAGCAGAATATTGATAATATTCAAATGTCTAACGTCCCTGTATTAGGCTTGATTGCCAATCAGGTCAACCGCACTACTAGCTCTTACCATTACTACAATAGTTACTATGCCGATCGCAAGTAAACTATTAATCAGGCTAGACAACAGGGGGATCATACTTACGTTTTTGGCGTTGCTGAATTGAGGGATGATTCCATAATTTTTTTGGTTGCAATTTACTTCTAACTTGAATCTAAATTGCTATATATTTTAGATAAACGTCCTTGTAATTAAATTAATCAAACCAGCGTGAATTTGCCAGTTATCTCTTCTACTTTTTTTCTGACCTTGCTGATGATGATCGGCTTATTTTTCTTTATTCGCGCTTCTGTTAAAGACCGCACCAAACAAATACAGCTGCTTCCAGCTGAGTCGGAAGATATTCTGATCAAAAAATTACAGGAATATTTTGAATCTAGAGCTTATCAGCTAACTTCAGTCGATCCCAATGAGAAGCAGGTGGCTTTTAAAGGTTATGTGCGACCTAGTCTTTTTCTAGCTATTCTCTTGAGCTTTCTAGCCGTAGTCGGACTGTCCTGCTTAATTTTAGTCCTGTTTTTACTCTATCCCAATCTTAATCGGCTCTGTTGGCTACTCGTTTTGATTGCCCCCTGTGCAGGAATATTTTATTGGCAGAAAGCAGGTCGCTGGGAGAACATCCTACTTCAGGTCATGGCTAAAGATAATTCACCTAATTTAGTAAAGGTCATCGCCCATCGAGATGAATTAATTCAGCTTCAAGAAAACCTCATTGTACAAACAGTAGACTGAGACTAAAGATTAGCAATAATAATTGTCTGATTTAGCTGGGAAATCCAGGCTTTGTCTAGCGCTCAAAGCAAAAAGGAGAGGATAATAAATCACCTCTCCCTGCTTATTGTTGCTTAACCTATTGATTTTTGGCTTTAAGCAGACTAGCGAGTGCTAGCCGTAGCGATCGCTTTATCTCCTTCCCACTCTTGGAGATCTATTGCCTGTAAACTAGGGAAGAGAAAATGGTTTTCTTCAACGTATTGAGCGCCAAATAACCCCTTCTCAGCCCAAAAGTAACGATCTGTGGTGTGTTCGTTGCGCTTAACCACTAAGACTGCTGGAGGTTGAATCCCAAGGGAGGCGATGTGGTTACGGGCAGCGGTAACAGGTTTCTCTTCTCCGCTCTCGATATGATGCTGAGGAACAACTTCCAGAATCTTACGACCTTCTTGACGACGACGGCTCTTGCGTTTGCGTTTCCTTGCCAACCCTTTACCTCCTAAAATTTACTGACTGAATACTGTGTCATTAGTTACTAATTATTCATCTATTGTATCGTAATGAACAAAAAAAATCAACTACTTACGTGAGGAATTACGGAACAAGAACGCTGGAACAGAGTACTCTAAATCAAATAGTATTTCTTACTCTAAAATGAGAAAATGACAAAAGTTGCTGCTACCAAAAAATATAAAATATAAAATTTAGCTGCAAGCAAAGTTTAGTTTCTCAAGTATCTGCCATAACTGTTAGCCAATCCTAGTTCCTCCTGCATTAATATTGAATTTGAATAATCACATTTCTAGCACTGAATTTGCCACCCTCTGCCAATCCCAGATATCGCTATTATCTCAGGGTCTTGGGGCACTTTGGAGTGTGATTTATCTGACTGAAAATGCCAGTGAAGAGGGACAGGGGCAACTTTTTCCCTTTGCAATTTATCCTCAAGCGGGAAATCAAAGCTTTTGGGAGCTGCCGCCGATTAAACTCTCGGAAATCTGGCAATTGTCCCACGGAAATTTTGTGAGCCAACTGTTACCCAAGCACCTGGCGGCTCAAAGTCAACAGAGTCAGTCTTCAACCTGGCAGATAGAACCCGTCGAAACCAAACAGTTGATTTTACCTTTAATTCATCAAGAAACCTTTATTGGGCTGTTAGTAACTGGGCGAGAAGACCGAGAATGGAATTCGGACGAATTACAGCAGGCAGAGGCGATCGCTCGCACCATTTCTCTGGCTCGCTTGATCGAATTTCAATCCCATTGGGCACAGGATGAATTAGCCGTTCAAGAAAATTTGCGGCGCATTGAACATGATCGCCTAGATAATTTGCTGCATCAGCTCAAGAATCCTCTGACTGCTTTACGCACCTTTGGAAAATTGTTGCTCAAACGGATTATACCCAACGATCCTAACGGTAAGCTAGTTGAGAATATCTTGGCACAAAGCGATCGCTTTCAGGCATTATTAGAACAGTTTGAGGCAGAATCACTTCAGATTCCCCAGGTAAGTTCAATCGATAAAGCTCCTCCTCTTTTAACTACTGATCCAGAAAGCATCGACCAAAGCAGCTTTTTGCTCCCTGGTTCAACTGCCGAACTAGAATCTGTTGATTTGGCAGAAATACTTGTGCCGTTGCTCAATACAGCTCAGGCGATCGCAATTGAAAGAGAATTAGAGCTGAGCAATCTTATTCCCTCAGCTTTACCCCTAGTGCTAGGAGACTTAGGTGCTTTACGAGAAATTTTAAATAACCTATTAGACAATGCTCTGAAGTACACACCTTCAGGAGGCAAGGTGCAGCTAGACCTAGAGTATAGTGAGCGCCAGCTAGGTATTGCCATTCGGGATACGGGAGTTGGGATTCCGCCCTCGGTTCAACAACGCATTTTTGAACGTCATTATCGGGGTGTTCAGGCTGAAGGAGATATTCCCGGTACGGGTTTGGGTTTAGCGATCGCGAGAGAACTGGCAGCCAAGATGCAGGGAGAAATTGAGTTAATCAGCCCCAATAACTTTACCCCAGACAGTATCGGTACGACTTTTATCCTCTGGTTAGCAATCGATCCTGAAGGAACAATGGACAATTGATAATGGACAATTGATAATTAAGTCCCAGTCTAGTAAGCCAGGAATTTTTTCTAGTTTGAGCTTTGTCCGCATCAGCTGTTGTGATAATCCCAATTTTTTCTGGTTGGGCGGCTCGGTAATCAATAATCAGTAATCAGACCGATGCGAAAACTCTATTTTCTAGTACCAGGGACAACAGGAAAGTTTGGCGGCGGTGGTTTGTGGGCAGAATTAAATACCTGTCATCTTGCCCAGCAAATATGTGAGGCAGAGGTAGTTACTTATCGGCAACGAGAAGCACACCAGACATTTTTAGCCGATATATTGCCGCACTGCGATCGCACCTCCGTAATATTTATTATCGGCTGGGGTTTTGATGTTCCCAAGGTCATAGCGCAGCTTCCAGAACAAAATATAATTTATCACGCACACAGCTCTAGCTACGGATTTTCTCTGCCGTCTGACGTGCCAATTATTACCGTTAGCCGTAATACCATGGGTTATTGGGGTGAAAAAGCGGCTGGGAGTCTGATTTACTATCTACCGAACCAGATTAACGATGAATTTTGTCACCTAGAGCGAGTCAGAGACATTGATATTTTGGTGCAAACCCGTAAATCTTCGGAGTATCTTTTGCAACAGCTTGTCCCTGCTCTCCAAGATGATTATCGGGTCGAAATTATCGACAGCTATGTTAGTGATCTAGCAGGATTGTTCAATCGCAGCAAAATATATCTTTATGACTCGGCAGAATACTGGGCAACTGCGGGGGTAACAGAGGGCTTTGGGCTGCCGCCGTTAGAAGCTCTAGCCTGTGGCTGTCATGTATTTTCCAGCGTCAATCACGGTCTAGCCGACTATCTCGACCCAGGCTTTAACTGTCACAAAATTGCAGGCTATTCCTTGGATTATGATTTGCTAAGAATCAAGCAGGTGCTGCAACTATCGCCCCCGACTGATTTTGACTGGCTCCAAGAATATCGTCGCGATCGCCTGACTGTTCGACTAGAATTTATTTTACGAGAAATTAATCAGTTTTTTGACTTAAAACCCAATCTAACCCCAAGCCCCAAAAATCTCGATTTCTGGCGAATTCAGCAGCTCAAAAGTAAACGGCTCTGGACAAAAATAAGTCAGAAGCTCAAGCAAAAATAAAGCTAAAGAATTTCTGTCGAACTAAAAGACGTGTGTGGTAGCTACAGCAAGCTTTTTGTCCCAGCCATTGGGGTACAAAATGTGCTATAATTCTAAGATAAAATGCTACCATATTGGACTTTACTGGCTGTAAAAGAGAAGCATGTAGAGTTTATCAGCCATTAATCCAAATTATTGCATATATTTGGAGTTTTTCAGAGTATGACCACTTCCCAGGAAAGGATTATCCCCACCGATCTTAGTAACGAGATGTCGCGTTCCTATTTGGAATATGCGATGAGCGTAATTGTTGGCAGGGCGTTGCCCGATGCTAGGGATGGTCTAAAACCAGTCCATCGTCGCATTCTCTACGCGATGTACGAACTAGGACTTACCCCAGACAGACCATTTCGTAAGTGCGCCCGTGTTGTCGGGGAAGTATTAGGGAAATATCATCCCCATGGTGATACTGCCGTATACGATGCTTTAGTCCGCATGGCACAGGATTTCTCCATGCGCAATCCGCTGATCAATGGACATGGTAACTTTGGCTCGATCGATAACGATCCTCCCGCCGCCATGCGTTACACAGAATGTCGGCTTCAGTCTTTGGCGACAGATTCGCTGCTGCGGGATATTGAAGCAGAAACAGTTGACTTTGCCGATAACTTTGACGGTTCGCAGCAGGAGCCAATCGTTCTCCCCGCCAGAATTCCCCAGCTGCTAGTTAATGGCTCTTCGGGAATTGCCGTCGGCATGGCAACCAATATTCCCCCCCACAATTTAGGCGAAGTGATCGAAGGTACGATCGCCCTGATTCATAATCCAGAGATTAGCGATCTCGACTTGATGCAGTATATCAAGGGTCCTGACTTTCCCACGGGAGGACAGATTATTGGTAGAGCAGGAATTAAAGAGGCATACACCACTGGTCGAGGTTCGATCACTATGCGTGGAGTAGCTGAGATCGAAACTATTTCCCAGCCTGGTCGAGCCGACAAAGAAGCGATTATTATTACCCAGCTCCCCTATCAGACTAACAAGTCTTCTTTAATTGAGAAGATTGCCGATCTGGTCAACGATAAGCGGATCGACGGCATTTCCGATATCCGCGATGAAAGTGATCGTACGGGAATGCGGGTGGTGATTGAGCTTAAAAGAGATGCTTATCCTCGTGTTGTCCTCAATAATCTCTACAAGCAAACTGCGGTACAGAGCAATTTTGGGGCAAATATGTTGGCTTTGGTCAACAATGATCCTCAGCTTTTGACGATCCGTCGTTTCCTGGAGGTATTCCTGAGCTTTCGGGTTGAAGCGATTACCCGCAGAACTCGCTATCAGTTGCGCAAGGCGGAAGAGAGAGATCATTTACTCCAGGGTTTACTAATTGCTTTAGAAAACATTGATGCCATCATCGGGCTGATTCGCGGCGCGGCAGACACAGCCAGTGCCAAAAGCGAGTTAGTCCAAGGATTTGGGCTTTCAGAAACTCAATCCGATGCCATTCTGCAAATGCAGCTACGTCGCTTAACGGCTTTAGAAGCAGAAAAAATCCAGGCAGAACACGAAGATCTGCAAACTCAAATTGCCGACCTAAATGATATCTTGGCGCGGAAAGAAAGAATTGAAGAGATTATTGAGTCGGAACTAACCACGATCAAGAATGTCCACGCCACTCCGCGGCAGACAGAGATCGTTCAGGGAGAAGGAGAGCTGCTAGATAAGGATCTAATTGCCAACGAACAGTCGGTTATTCTCCTCACCGAACAGGGCTATATCAAGCGAATGCCCGTTAGTACCTTCGAGGCTCAAAGCCGAGCCACGCGAGGGAAAGCTGCCGCTAAAATGAAGGAAAATGACGGTATCGAGCACTTTATGACCTGTTGTGACCACGACACGGTAATGTTCTTTAGCGATCGCGGCGTAGTTTATTCCTTCCATGCCTATCAGATACCTGCTACCTCCAGGACGGCAAGGGGTATCCCGATTGTCCAAATGCTGCCTGTGTCGCAGTCGGAGAAAATCACCTCAATGATTGCGGTCAGTGAGTTTACCGAAGATGAATATTTGGTCATGCTGACCCGTAAAGGCAACATCAAAAAAACCGCTCTTTCTGCCTTTGCCAATATTCGCTCTAACGGTCTAATTGCCATCTCTTTGCAGGAGGAAGACGAGCTACGCTGGGTACGCCTAGCAACCAACGAAGATAGCGTGATTATCGGGACGCGCAAAGGCATGGCGATCCACTTCCAAACCAACAGTAAACAGCTACGTCCCTTGGGCAGATCGACTAAAGGGGTAAAATCAATGAAGCTGAAGGGAGACGATGAGCTGATTAGCATGGATATTATTCCCGCGCAAATCGTGGCAACTATTGAAACCAGCGGCGAAGGAGATGAAGACGATAGCGCTGAAGAGCTAGTTGATGAAGCAGTAGACCAAGGACCTTGGCTATTGGCGATTACCAACAATGGCTATGGTAAAAGAGTTCCCATTGGTAAATTCCGTCTGCAAAACCGTGCGGGGATGGGGGTTAGAGCAATTAAATTCAAGTCTGACGACGATTGCCTAGTGGCGATCGATATCGTTAACCCCGATGATGAGTTGATGATTGTTACTAATCGCGGCATTATGATCCGCCAGGCAGTTCAAGCAATCTCCCTCCAGTCTCGTAATGCCACGGGAGTCAGGGTTCAGCGGCTGGACAAAGATGATGCGATCGCTGCTGTTGCCCCAGTACCGCCGATTGAAGACGAGGAGGATGAAGTAGAGCTAGCTGCGGAGTAAACCGCATCAATTTCTGAGTAAGGTAGCTTATCGGCCATTATTTAAGTGCTTTCTGACAGAGGGAAATCCCTCTGTTTTTTTATTGATTTTGGGTCATCTCAAATGCGGCGATCGCATTTATCCTGCTCAATTAATGAGGCAGATACAATAGATGTAACTAAACTTTATTGCAAAGGTTGCTCAAAAATCTTATTATTGTCAATAAGCACCAAATAATTGATAAAAGACTGGTATGGCTCACTATACGGCATCTTCTCTTAAAGCCGAATTGAACTCTAGAGGATGGCGCATGACACCTCAAAGAGAGAAAATTCTCCATGTGTTTCAGAACTTACCCAAGGGCGATCACCTAAGCGCCGAAGAGCTACACGACTTGGTAGAGCAGCGTGGTGAATCGATCAGCCTCTCTACAATTTATCGCAGTGTTAAATTAATGGCTCGGATGGGAATTTTACGCGAGCTTGAATTAGCCGAAGGACATAAGCATTATGAGCTAAATCAGCCTTATCCCCACCACCATCATCATGTTGTCTGTATCCAGTGCAACAATACGATTGAATTTAGAGACGATACGATTCTCAAACATAGCTTGAAACAGTGCAAGAAAGAAGGATTTCAGCTAATTGATTGTCAGCTCACGGTCATGACAATTTGCCCAGAAGCAATTCGTATGGGTTGGCCTTCGGCTCTGCCAACCGATTGGTGCTGTACCCGCATAATTTCTGAACGAGAAGCCAAGAAAAAATAGTTTTTTTCTCAATTAATGCTCAGCTAATTGCTCAGCTCCAAGCGACTACTCTCAGATTAGAGTAGCTCTGTTTATCTTGCCGAATCAAATTCTAAAGCTTTCTGTTTCATCATTTGAAAAATATTAAAGAAACCGTTGGCACGAGAAGGAGTCAAACTGACCTTCAACCCAGTATCTTCAATAAAGTCTGGCTCAACTTGGGCAATTTCGGCAGGGGACAAATCGTTTAACCCCTCAACCAAAAATGCTACCAATCCCTTCACTAACTGAGCATCAGAATCTCCTTGATATTGCACCTTACCATCTTCTAAGTTAGCAGTGATATACACCTGAGAAACACACCCTTTAACTTTATTCGCTTCTGTTTTGCCAGTTTCTGACATCGCTGGTAACTTTTGAGCATACCAGAGTAGCTGTTTGTATTTTTGTTTAGGATCAGTACGACGTTGAAAGCGATCAACAATCTTGGCTAGCTTAGGCGGCAGAGATGTTTCAGTGGATGACATTGATTAATTAAAGTAGAGCAAAAAATAAAGATCTGGCTGAGATATCAAGCGAGCGCCAAGCACCGCTTAGATTACATTCACTTAATACTCTAACAAAACCGATCCTTTTCCACCTGATTTTGCTGAATCTGTCCCCCATTCAGATAAACTTTATTTTGAGAGGCACAGCCATTCACGAGGTTTTTTAAAGAAGTGAAAAGAGTATTAGGTATCATTCTAGGAGGCGGTGCAGGTACTCGTTTGTATCCCCTCACCAAGCTAAGGGCGAAACCAGCAGTCCCCTTAGCCAGTAAATATCGTTTAATCGATATTCCCGTTAGTAACTGTATAAATTCTGAGATCCTTAAGATCTATGTATTAACTCAGTTCAATTCTGCTTCTCTTAATCGGCACCTAAACCGCAGCTATAATTTTTCGGGATTTAGGGAAGGATTTGTCGAGGTGTTGTCGGCTCAACAAACCAAAGATAATTCTGGTTGGTTCCAAGGGACAGCCGATGCGGTTCGTCAATATATTGATTCAATCAAGGCTTGGGATGTTGACGAAGTTATAATTCTGTCTGGCGATCATCTTTATCGCATGGACTACAGTAAGTTTATTCTGCACCATCGCGAAACTAAAGCCGATATTACCTTATCCGTCGTGCCGATTGACGATAAGCGAGCTTCTAGCTTTGGTTTGATGAAGATTAATAATCAAGGGCGGATTATTGATTTTGCAGAAAAGCCAAAAGGCGATGAACTCAAGCAAATGCAGGTAGACACCACTGTATTAGGCTTGACACCTGAGCAGGCAAAACAAAGTCCTTACATAGCTTCTATGGGAATCTATGTATTTAAAAAAGACGTGTTGATCGATCTATTAGAAAAGAACGCCGACCAAACCGATTTTGGTAACGAAATAATTCCAGGTGCAGCTAAAGATCACAATCTTCAAGCCTATCTATTTAAAGGTTATTGGGAAGATATTGGAACGATAGAATCATTTTATGAAGCAAATTTGGCTCTAACAAAACAGCCTCAGCCTGATTTTAGCTTTTACGATGAGAAATCCCCAATCTACACGCGATCACGCTATTTGCCACCCACCAAGCTGCTTGATTGTCAGGTCAGTGAATCAATGATTGGCGAAGGCTGTATTTTGAAAAACTGTCATATCAATCATTCAGTTATTGGAGTGAGAACTAGAATAGAAGCCAACTGTACGATTGAAGACACTCTAATCATGGGAGCAGACTTCTACGAACCTTTTGCCGAACGACAGTCGGGTATGCAAAAAGGTGGTATCCCCGTAGGGATCGGTGAGGGTACAACAGTGCGGCATGCGATCGTTGATAAAAATGCTCGTATAGGTCGCAATGTGCAGATTCTCAATAAAGACCGAGTAGAGGAATCTCAGAGAGAAGATGAAGGCTTTTATATTCGCAGTGGAATTGTTGTGATCTTAAAAAATGCCACAATTAAAGACGGCACAGTTATCTAAAACGCATATATATCAGCCGACATAATAAAAACTTGATTTGTCAAATACTGGTTTAGTATTGCCTAATCTAAAACTAATGCCAATAAAATACGGGGCGTAGCCAGATTTGCTATGCCCTTTACTATAGGTAATTTTTGAAACGAAACGAAAGTAATCTAGAGTCTATAGTGGCACAAAGCCTAATATCGGTTTTCAACCCAGAGTTTTTGCAGTTAAACTTTTAAATAAGATTACTAAAATAATATTTTACTATTTCAATTTTCATATTATCGACTGTATTAGATCCAGCTAGCTATTTATAGGAACCAATTTTTCATGTCTTCTACTGAATTTAAAAATTACTACGCTATTTTAGGAGTTGAAAAGACTGCGAATGCTAGTGAAATCAAAAAAAAGTTTCGTCAGTTGGCTTTGAAATATCATCCTGATCGCAATCAGGGTAATAAAGCAGCAGAAACAAAATTCAAAGAAATTAGCGAAGCATATGATGTTCTTTCTGATGAAGATAAGCGAGCTAAGTATGATCGCTATGGTCAATATTGGGAGCAAAGCGAAGCTGCATATACCGCTTCTAAAAGCAGAGACAATAGCAGCACCGCCAAAGTTGATTTTAACAGCACTGATTTTAGCCAGTATGGTAACTTCGACGAGTTTATTAATGAACTTTTAGGTCGTTTTTCTAGTCCCAATAGCACCACTTCAAATACTTCATCTCAAGCATCGACTGGCAGCAATTATCAAAATGCCAAGACGACGAGAACATCAACAGCGACTAGTGACAATACCTCAATCTCTCTTACCTATGCAGAAGCCTTTCGCGGCACAACTAAACAGCTTAGTATAGGTCTTGAGTCGGTAGAAGTGCGGATTCCTGCGGGAGCAAAACCAGGATCTCGTATTCGCCTTGCAGGAAAAGGAAAGTCTTTGGGCTATGGTTCCTCCAGAAGCGACTTATATCTCAACGTTGCCCTTAAGCCTCATCCATTCTTTGATTTTGAAGGAGATAATTTAGTTTGCGAAGTACCCGTAACTCCTGATGAAGCGGTATTAGGCACATCAGTTAGCATTCCTACTCCTGATGGTAGAGTCAGCATGAAAATTCCTGCGGGTATAAACTCTGGTCAGGTATTGCGTTTACGGGGTAAAGGTTGGTCTTCTCCTCAAGGAAATCGTACCGATCAGCTAGTAAGGATTGTCGTCGAAACGCCACAGAAGATTGATGCTCAGACCAAAGATTACTACAAAAAAATTCGCGATTTACGTCGGGATAATCCTCGTCAGAATCTAGAAGGAATAACTTTGTAAATAGCCAATTATAAAATAGCATTTATTTATTCTGCCAATGACTCAGACAAAACGAACAAATTCTTTAACCAGCTAATGAATTGGAATGCGATCGCACTATCATAAGACAAAGCTTTCGCGGTAATTGCTTGTCCCATAGGCATTCCTGGCTTTTTCTGTAGTGCTAACCAAGAATGAATAAATACTTTCTGACGATGAGTTTGGGAATAAAGATTAAGTTGTTCGCCTTCTATTTCTTATAACAAGGTAACAACCTTCTCTCCTAGCCTGTCTTCTGGTGGAATAAGATAACCAACAAAATCTTCCAACATCCCAGGTAACTTGTTATCGGACATTACCCACACTCCGATCTTGGGCTTTCCAGCTTGAATATGAACCCAGCCATTCTCAGGCGGTACTTTAGGGATATTCTCATAGCCAAATTCATTTAGCTTATTCGTAACTCCTTGCCACCTAGCAGCCAAATCTAGATCTGCATCCACTACTATACCGAGAGTTTCTAAATTCTCCTCTCTCAAAACTAGCGGTATATCGTTTAACAGTTCTTCAATTCCCTGAGTTTGTTCTTCGTTGATATCATCGTCAACAGAAATTTCAACCGAGAAAGTTTCTGGCACTTGGTATTTATTACACAATGCCCAAATCACATGGCGATCGTTTTTTCCTTCAACTAATAATTGTCGTGGTTTTGGCTTCTTTTTCTTTGGCACTTAACGAACCTCGATGCCTTTACGCACAGCAATATCTAAATCATCTGCGTCATATTCCACCGCTCGTAGTTTGCCATATTTACTATCCAAACGAAACAGTTTACCGATTGATTTATCTTCTACCTGAGATAATGCCTCTTGATAAGCAGCAATACAGTCCCAACTATGAGTAGTAGCAAACACCTGGACATTTAATTCTTTGGCAGTTTCTAATATCAAACGCCACATATCCGTCTGCGCTTCGTAATGCAAGCCTGTTTCTATTTCATCTACTAGTAAAACTCCATTTTCAGAAGTTACTAAAGACATAGCCATCGCTAATATGCGATACATCCCTTCACCCAGAAATGTTGAATCTAGCGACAAAACTTTACATATTTAACTATAGTAATTCTGTAAAGGCTAAGATTACCAAGAAA
>JBCBWB010000088.1:0-22206 GCA_039817275.1 Cyanobacteria bacterium J06648_1
GTTCTGTCCCTACGAAATTATGACCCAGACGGCGTGCTTCCTCCTGGGCTAACATAATCACTTTTATTGCCTTTTCTGTGAAGCGTTCAAACATGTCTTATTCCATCCACCTGCTATGCCCTTATTATTGGTGATTTTAGCACAGCCTTTTGGATTACTGACTCTGGCTGAATGGACGGGAAATACGGTAGTCAATTTAACAAAATTTATTATTTTTTAAATAATAGGAATTTATGCTCAGAAAAGCACAGAGACTCCGCTGCCATTGAGCTAAACTGGTTTTAAAATCATTCTGCTGAATATTTTTGAGCCACAGAACGAGAGCATCATCTCCTGCGGGCTGGTAGTAATTCTTTCTTTTGCCCGCAATTTGAAAACCGTATTTTTTATAGAGATTTATTGCTGCTGAGTTATTTTCGTTAACTTCTAGGGTCGCCCAGAGCAATTTTCGGGCGATCGCATCTTCTAATAAGCTAAACAGCAATAATTGCCCCAGACCCTGGCGACGATAATCAGGATGAACCGCCAACAAAGTAATATGTGCCTCGTCAACGATCGACCAGAGACAGCCCATACCAATAAGCGTCGGGCTATCGCCAAGCTCAGGTGTGAATAGATGTAAAGCCAACAAAGTACTTTTATCGCTTTCAATTTCTCGGAGATAGGCTTCTGCTTGCCACAGACCGCCTAAACATAGATCATCTAGCGCCACTGCTTCCGCGACATCTTCCGTCTCTAACAGTTTGATTTCAATCTCATTCACTGCATCTGGTTGATAATTAATTGTCAGTTGTTGATTGTAATAGCAGGGAGACTAAACTGGTACGGGAAGAAATAGCTAATTTACGAAATATGCGCTTGAGTGCTTGTTTGACTGAATTTTCTTGAATCCAAAGCGTCTTGCCAATTTCTGCATTGGTCAATCCTTGAGCCACTAGTTGAGCTATTTCTCTTTCTCTGGGGGTTAGTAGCCCAATCTGAGGAGAATTAAATCTTGATTTTGATGCTTCTTGTTGAACCAAGAAAGTTGATAAATGGAGGCACAAACCACTCATGTCCCTGAGATCTTGGTCGGTAAAGGTTGCTGTTTGACGAGGGCGGGTTATTCCTAATCCACCAATGAGTACACCATCAGCCGCAATTGGACCCGCCATGACATGACCATGGTCAAAGCGAGGGCAGATAGCCTGCCATTTCGCAGCCGA
The DNA here is from genome assembly GCA_039817275.1 of Cyanobacteria bacterium J06648_1. GTDB lineage: Bacteria > Cyanobacteriota > Cyanobacteriia > Cyanobacteriales > Xenococcaceae > Waterburya. Next base: position 1,206 of record JBCBWB010000088.1, read on the forward strand.
TACTATTGCCGCTTCGTGTATCGGAGCATGATACTCCGACAGATATTTCAGAACAGGATTGGATTCAAGAGATAAAGCTCTCTCAAACAGGCGTGAGGCTGGGCGGGGGAGTCGAGCGATAATAAACAGCCGACAGCGTTTGGCGGCAAAATAAGCGCCAATTTGAGGAATTACCCGTTCGTGTAAAGCCTGTTCGTTGGGAGTTTTGGCGATCGCTTGGAATAAAGCGGTTAAAGAGTCTGTCATTTCTGGTTTGGGTGCAAGATTGTACTCTTTTGGGGACTATGAAACGAGTCTGTAGATTTTTAAAATGCCTAATATATCAAGCATACAGAAAGATCTATTGCCATGAATTACGCATATCCCGAAACTTTGGTGTCAACTCAGTGGTTAGCCCAACATTTGGACGATCCTCAACTGCGTATTGTTGAGATCGACCTTAATTCTCAAGCCTATGACCAAGGACACATTCCTGGCTCCATTTTTTGGTCAGCCACAACTCAACTCTCATCTAATACGAGTCTGAACCTTGACCCAGAGTTTATGTCTCGGCTGCTGTCTAAGTCTGGAATCACTAATGACACCACCGTAGTTACTGTACATGGTGATTTTGCGGCAACTTCTGGCTGTACATTCTGGCTGCTCAAATTATTGGGACACCGCGATGTCAGGATTCTCAATGGAGGTCGGCAGAAGTGGCAAGCAGATGGTCTACCTCTGACTATGAGTAAAACGGAAGTTGAGCCTACTGTTTATCCCGTAGCAGACTTAGATAATTCTTTGAGAATTTTGGCACCAGAAGTAAAGGCATCTATCGAACAAGCCAAAGGAAGTAGATCGACCGTAGGTCACAATTTTATTTTGCTTGATGTTCGCACGCCACAAGAATACTGTGGCGAGATCTATTTAGAGGCGCCTCCCCAGGCAGACGAGCAAGGAGGGCATATTCCTGGCGCAATTAATATTTATTATGAATTAGCTCACAACGAAGACGGCACTTTTAAATCTGCCGAGCGGCTACAGGAAATTTACGGCGATTTGATTGCGGCAAACCGAGAAATTATTCCTTATTGCGCTGTTGGTGGCAGGTCAGGTCACACCTGGTATGTACTTAAATATTTGCTCGGCTACGATCGCGTCAGAAACTATGATGGTTCCTGGAATGAGTGGAGTCGGCTAGACGATGCGGCGATCGAGAATTAGCTGGCAATCCGTCACCCCACTATATTTTTACCACTGGACAACTGTAAACTAATAAATAAGTAATTACTAATGATTTTAGCCGCTAATAAATAAACATATAACTATGCTTTCGACCGATCGCAGTTTGCCAAATACGGGACATCGTTACGTTCCTCAAGTTACCAGCTTAGAAGTTCCCCCTTCACCCAATCAGGAGTTGATGCCTCTGACTGCCAAGGTCAACAGCAATAATCAGCTAGAGATTGGTGGATGTGAAGTAGCAAAATTAGTCGAACAGTATGGTTCGCCCCTATATGTACTGGATGAGTTTACCCTCAGAACTGCCTGTAGCCAATATCGTGATAGTTTTGCGACCTATTATGGCGGGGAATCTCTGGTAATTTATGCTTCTAAAGCCTGGAGCAGTATGGCTGTCTGTAGCATTATTGAGAGCGAAGGTTTGGGATTTGATGTAGTGTCGGGAGGCGAACTCTATACCACCCTTCAAGCAGGAGTAAGCCAAGATAAAATTTACTTCCACGGCAACAATAAATCTACAGCAGAATTAGAATTAGCTGTAGAGACAGGCTGCACGATCATGGTGGACAATTGGCTGGAGTTACGAACTCTAACGCGAACTGCGGCTGCTCAGGCTGATAAGCCAGTGCCGATCATGATTCGCTTAACGCCTGGGATTGAGTGCCATACCCACGAATATATTCGTACAGGTCATTTGGACAGTAAATTTGGTTTCGATCCTAACCAGCTAGAGGAAGTTTTTACCTATCTCAGTCAGCAATCGAGTCTGAGCTGTATTGGCTTACATGCTCATATCGGTTCGCAAATTTTTGAACGCCAGCCCCATCAAGATTTAGCGGGAGTTTTAGTTGACTGGCTCAAAAAAGCACAGGGTTATGGTTTACCTGTAACAACTCTTAATGTTGGCGGAGGCTTAGGTATTCGCTATACGGAATCCGATGACCCCCCAAGCATCTCAGAATGGGTTAAGGCGGTTAGTCAAGCAGTAGAAAAAGCCTGTGCTGAGGCTGATTTACCATTGCCGAGACTAATTGCTGAACCAGGAAGATCTTTAATTGGTTCGGCTTGCGTCACGGCTTATACCGTAGGCAGTCGGAAAGAAATTCCCAATTTTCATACCTATGTGGCGGTTGATGGCGGAATGTCAGATAATCCTCGCCCCATTACCTACCAGTCCATCTATCGAGCCGTAATTGCCAATCGGATGGCAGAACCTCTGACTGAGTCTGTTACCGTTGCTGGTAAGCATTGTGAGTCAGGAGACGTAGTTATTAAAGATGCAGAATTACCTAAGACCGAACCAGGAGACATATTGGTCGTCTTAGACACGGGGGCCTATAACTACAGCATGGCATCAAACTACAACCGTATAGGTCGCCCCGCAGCCGTAGTGGTTTATGAAGGAGAAGCCAACTTGATTATCGAACGGGAAACCTATCGTCATCTAATCGAACGAGATCGCCTACCCGAAAGACTGGTAAAACGCGAAGAGTAGACTTAGTATAGAAACCAGCATACTATAGTTGCTGGTTTCAAATCCCTCAGCGTAATTCAGTACCTTGAATTCTCAGGTTTATTTTACTACCTTAATCACTCATCTCCGAGTAACTAACATAATGTCATTGTCGGGTTTACTTCCTGACTTAGATCGGGTTCTTGGCTGGTTGCCAGACTTAATTAACATCATCGATTTGGGCTTGGTCTTAGTCTTAAGCTATGCTCTGCTGCTAATTATTGGTGAAGGGGAACGTCGCAGTCTGTGGATGGTCAGGGGATTCATTGTCCTGATGTTAGCAACCGTAATTAGCGGGCAACTGGAGCTACAGTTACTTAAGTTTCTGCTCGAAAAGCTAGTATTAGGTTCAGCTGTGGCGATGGCTGTAATTTTTCAATCGCAGTTCCGTCGCCTGCTGGAGCAGATTGGGCGGGGCGAAGTGCTAAAGCTATTTAAAGGTTCGAGTCGCTTAAAAACTCAGCCCGATAGCGTAATTGATCGCATCGTTGATGCGGTTAAAGAACTATCGCAAAATCGTACTGGTGCTTTGCTGCTAATGGAAACAACAGGGTCTTTAGAAGATGAGGATTATGTCTCTGTTGGGGTTGGTTTGAATGCCGAAGTTTCTAAGGAGCTATTGCAGACCATATTTCAGACGACGACCCTCCTACATGATGGTGCAGTGGTGATCAGCGGCTCCAGAATTCTCGCAGCAGCAGCAATTTTACCCCTCTCAGAGCGTACCGCCTCCCGTCAATTGGGAACTCGCCACCGTGCAGCGATGGGCATTACCGAGCGAGTGGAAAAATGTCTGTGTATTGTCGTCTCCGAAGAAACAGGGTCAATTTCTCTAGCGGAGAGAGGAACGTTAAATAGACCCCTAACCAGTAGTAAACTAAAAGAGCTACTACAAGAGCGATTTACTCCAATAGCGGAGGGTGATGCTGTGCGTCTCAGCCGCAAAATTGGATTTCAGGGAAAGATATTGCTAGAACGTATATTACGTCTGCTGCCTTCTGATTCCCGCAAAAAGCATTAATTATTGCTCAATCGAGCGCGTGTTTATACCCCTCGATTGAATCGAAATAAAGATGTTTCGTAATTGATATCAAGTGTTCAGTGTTTAAAAATGAGCGTAGAGCCAATCATTTTGCAGCAGTTACCTACGGATTTAAATAAAGACCTCCTGCCGCAGCACGTAGCGGTGATTATGGATGGTAATGGTCGCTGGGCTAAAAACCAGGGAAAACCCCGTATTATCGGTCATCAGAAGGGGGTAGATGCGCTTAAAGATCTGCTGCGCTGCTGTAAAGACTGGGGGATTCCTGCTTTGACTGCCTACGCTTTCTCGACGGAAAATTGGGGTAGACCTCAAGGGGAGGTGCAGTTTCTGATGACCTTATTTGAGCGAGTGCTGCGGCGAGAACTAAAAGAAATGAAAGAAGAGAATGTAAAAATTCGCTTCGTGGGCAATTTACAAGATCTTCCAGCTTCTTTACGCCAAGAGATAGCTCGCTCCATGGAGGATACCAAAGACAATCAGGGAATTCAGTTTACCGTTGCCACTAACTATGGTGGTAGACATGAAATTATTCAGGCTTGTCAGGCGATCGCTTCTAAAGTAGAACAAGGATACTTGGAAACAGCTCAGATTGACGAACAACTGTTTGAGCAGCACCTGTATACTCAGGGAATTCCCCACCCAGATCTTTTGATTCGTACTAGTGGCGAAATGCGAATCAGCAATTTTTTACTCTGGCAAATGGCTTATGCCGAAATTTATGTCACCTCTACCCTCTGGCCCGATTTTGACCGAGAGGCATTTCACCAAGCTCTGGCTACCTATCAAAAACGCGATCGCCGTTTTGGCAAAGTTAAATAGCCAGTTAATTGTTGCTCTGAAGTAACCATTGTTTAGTAATTAGTAATCAGATATGTTATGCTAGTTTGTGATTCGGACTCATGCAGTATTAACGCCCGAACCTTGTCAGGGTCGGAAGGCAGCAGCAATAAGGGATGCTTAACACAGGCGTGAAATCCGAATCATCTCAGTATTTGGCTAAACTCGTTTCAAGGTTTAACTAAGTCAAATTTGGTTTTGAATGGGGTACTCAGCAACGTCCTATAATCAAGATATAGGAACTTGCCTTAGTTTTGTATATGGTCTTGAAGAAACTATGTTTGTAATTGCTACCAGACTGATATCCCTATTCGCCATTGCCTATCTGTTTGGTCTTTTGGTTGCCTGGCTGTTTTCTTTATTTAATAGCGATGGCGGTGATGATGATTTTCGAGAAGGCGATCCAGATACTCCTCAGCCGCCAGATCCAGGCAAAGCGCTATCACTTAACCAAGACCTTGGTAGGAAGCGATTAGTTGAAGTAGATGAATCATACTATCTCGAAGAGTTTGACTTAAGTAAGAAGTAAAACCTTAGACCTTTCGTTCTGATATTGCGACCAAGAGCAAAGGTCGATCTACCTAAGTTTGAAGCTGTTGTTCGGGTCGAGCTAAATTCAGTAGTTTTCGAGCATTACCACTAGGTCTCAAGCGATAAGAGAAAGAAGAGAGGCAATTTTCCCTGTCTCTCTTCTTTTATAGCTGTTCTAAATAGAACCCAGACGATTTTAGTGGATACTACTACTACCCTTCGGGAGCGGAGCGTTACATGCGGCTAAAGCCTTTGTTTGCGCCTTACGGCGACGCGGGGTCTCCGCTCTACCTACTACCTACTACCTAAAAAGGATAACTTAGAGGATACGGAAACTAATTAAAATGACTATAGGCAACCCGCTGATTGTTTTAGCCCAATCTAAAAATCTAAATAGCAACCTGAGAAGCAACTTTCGACTCTTCCTGCAATGCCGCATAAAGTCGGTTCAAAGCTTTAAGATAGGCTCTGGCGGAGGCAACAATAATATCTGTATTCGCCGCACGACCAGAATAGACGCGATCTTGATGGCGTAAACGAATTGTCACCTCCCCAATGGCATCAATACCCGCCGTCACGGACTGAACAGAAAATTCAATCAGTTCGTTGGGAATATCAGTCACGCGATTGATCGCTTTATAAATCGCATCCACAGGACCTGTGCCGATCGCCGCATCTGTAAGTTCAACACCATCAGGAGTTCTAATCGTGACGGTAGCTGTAGGACGGGAGCGATCGCCACAGGAAATTTGTACTAGTTCTAAGCGAAATAGTTCAGGAGGCTGTCTAATTTCATCGCTGACAATTGCCTCGATATCCCAGTCGCTAATTTCCTTTTTCTTGTCGGCAACCTCTTTAAAACGGACAAAAGCTTTGTTGAGGTCGGTTTCTGATAGCTCATAGCCCAATTCCCCCAGACGAGTGCGAAAAGCATTCCGTCCTGAATGCTTACCCAAGACAAGCTGCTGATTGTCGTTGAGACCGATAGATTGAGCATCCATTATTTCGTAGGTCAGCTTATTTTTGAGTACACCATCTTGGTGAATGCCCGACTCATGAGCAAAGGCATTAGCACCAACAATTGCTTTGTTTGGCTGCACTATTACCCCAGTGCGATTGGAAACCAAACGAGAGGTTTTATAAATCTGCTGGGTATCAATCTTCGTCAAAGGCTCGGTAGATTCGGCTGGTCTGCCTAAGAAGGGATTGAAATATTGACGACGAACATGAAGCGCCATGACTAATTCCTCTAGAGCGGCATTGCCCGCACGTTCCCCAATCCCGTTGATGGTACACTCTAGCTGCCGAGCGCCATTTTTGACCGCCTCTAAAAAGTTGGCTACAGCCAAGCCAAGATCGTTATGACCATGAACCGAAACAACGGCTTGATCTATATTCGGAACGTTTTCACAAATACCTTTGATGAGCGCGCCAAACTCGGTCGGGGTCGTATAGCCGACAGTATCGGGAATATTAACCGTCGTTGCTCCAGCGTCAATTACTGCCTCTAATACCTGATAGAGATATGCGGGATCGCTACGAACGGCATCCATGGGCGAAAACTCGACATCGTCCATAAAGGATTTAGCATATGTCACCATTTCTCTGGCAATATCTAATACTTCAGCACGAGATTTTTTGAGCTGGTATTCTAAATGAATATCGGAAGTAGAGATAAAAGTATGAATTCGACCCTTAGCAGCAGGCTGTAGTGCCTCCGCTGCCGCTTTAATATCTGCTTTAATTGCCCTAGCTAGACTACAGATTACTGGGCCCTCTTCCGTCCCGACCTGCTGGGCGATTTTTTGGACTGCCTCAAAATCACCAGGACTAGCAAAAGCAAACCCAGCTTCAATTACATCGACTCCCAGCCTTGACAAAGAATGAGCGATTTCCAGCTTTTCGGCAACGTTGAGAGTTGCGCCAGGAGACTGCTCGCCATCTCTTAAGGTGGTGTCAAAAATAATGATGCGGTCTTGTGAATTGTCCATAGTCCAAACTCTAGGTTGGGGGATTTGTAATACTGAAAATTATAGATGATCTTTCCCTAGTCAGGAATGGGGAAGCGGTTTTAATAGCGATCGCCACAAACGCCAGCAAGATAGGAACCAGAGAAGTCCTGGCAATTGGTTATTGCTCCAGGGTTATACTTCTCGTCTGCCCTCAATTTTTCTCAGCTCTCAAAAGTCGCTCTTCTCAATATAAGAACGAACATCGTTTAAATCGATATAGCGATCCGTGGCGTTGCGTAACTCTCTGGCGATCATACCTTCGGTAGAAACAACGGTAATGTGGGTATTCTTCGAGCGCAATAATTCGATCGCCCGTTCAAAATCACCATCACCACTAAAAAGAATTACTCGATCATATTGTTCGACCGTGTTAAACATATCGACTACGATTTCGATGTCTAGATTTGCCTTTTGAGAATAGCGACCAGAAGCATCATCATAGTATTCCTTGAGAATTTTGGTTCTAACCGTATAGCCCAAACTGATCAGAGCATCGCGAAATCCCCTTTGATCTTGGGCATCTTTGAGACCCGTGTACCAAAAAGCGTTGATCATCACTACAGTGGGATCCTTGGTGAAATACTCTAATACTCGCCTGGGATCAAAGAACCAGCCATTTTTTTGTTGAGCATAGAACATATTGTTGCCGTCTACAAATATGGATAGACGATCTCTCACGTACTTATTATGAGACTCCATATAATTTTTCCTATAAGGGCTTAAATATATTTAATTGATCGAGGTTGAATAGCTGTCACAGCAAGACTCATCTCAAACGCTTTTGCCTTTGGAGAGCGATTTTCTACCATCATCTCGCAGCACGAGACAGGCAAAGTTCGACTTATCAGTTACGCTTCCAACCCAGGAGTCAGAGCGTTTGGCGACAGCGCAATACATCGCTATGACTGAAATTACGCCATAGCAACTATCATGAATAAACCAGAGTTATGGCTACGACCAAATATTATTTAATAGAGTTCGGACGCTAAGCACCAATTTATATAGGGGTAAAACCCAAATAAAATTTAGTTTAGGTATATTTCATATCCATTCCAGTTTAGGACAAAAAAAACCTCAATAACAATTTAATTTCCCACAGTAAGATTTTTTTACAAATTCTACTGCCTGTCAAATAGGAAAAAAGTTAATTTATGGTCAATCGACTAAGCTATATTTAGTAAATCGGGAGATAAATAGTGGTGTTAATGTTCTACTAAAGAGCGATCGCTAATTTTTTAAGCAATCACAGAAAGATAATTTTTTGATTGGGTTAATGATAGTTATCTCTGACGAGCGATCGCCTTCTGAACTTGTTAGAGAGTTGACTGGTTTTTGAGCCTTAAATCATGCAGGCGATCGCTTCAGTATCTTCTTCACAACAAACAAAATCGAGACAGTGAGGATTTTCTTGGAGTAGTTTGGCTAAGAGCCAGCCTGCAATCGTCCAAGTTTGGAACTTACGCGAAGATTTCCCAATTAGACGACCGTTTTTACCGTCATAATATTCGGGCCAATCATCCTGCATTAACCTCAACTCAGCGATCGCCATGGCTCGCTCGGCTAAATCTTCTCGACCCATCTTTTGACAAGCTGCCATCATCATCCACAGCAGTACGGGCCAACTGCCACCATTGTGATAAGACCATGGGGTATTTTTGGGATCGCAGCCCGTAATAATCCTCCAGTTTAAGCCCGAGATCGCAGGATAGCAGAGTTTTATTGGCATCTGACTGACTAGATCCGACCACCGCTGCTCGACTAAAGTAAGAATATCTTGAGACTGCTGCTGAGTAGTTAACGAACCCATAATTGCCATCAGATTGCCCAGAGAAAAAAAGCGAAAGTCCATTTTTCCTGGTCCGAGATTACCTGCTAAGTAGCCGCCAGTGTCGGGCATCCATTCTGTCAGCCAGTAAGGGATCGATTCAGGATAAATATTAAATTTGTTGACGACGGATTCACCAAACTGCTCGGATTGATAGCGATGAATCTCATTGAGCTTTTTGAGGTCGAGCCAGTAATAGCTGCGTAAATGATAGAGCAAGCTGCCCAAACGGTTGTTGATCTGGTTGATCAAGGCTTCTCCTTCGCTGTTATCGAGCAGCATTTCGCGGGCGGCACGGAGAGCAAAATAAAATAGGGACTGAATTTCGAGGGGGTGTCCGCTCAGTCCCATCGGGCGATCAATCATGCAGGCACCGTCGGGAACTAAAAGAGTTGGGGTCATTTCGAACTGGGGTCCCAAGCAGATCTCTAGGATAAAAATTAAAGCTTCCTGAAAGCTATCGCTTTGAGCTAGAGCCAGATCTCCCGTTGCCTTAACGTAGGCTCTGAGCAAAATAATCCACCAAAGACAAGAATCGATTGGCGTCACTCGTCCTATTGCCTTGTCGCCAAAATCTGCATGGAGATACTGTCCATTTTCGGGAGACTCAACCTTAAAGCTAGCGGGCATCAGACCCGTAGGAGCCTGGTAACAGTCCACTCGCCTTTTTTGCTTTTGCAGTACGACAGTCTCCGTCAAAAAGTTGTACACAATGTCCGTTTTACCCTGGATCAGAAAAACCAGGGCAGCAGGAATAAAATCGCGAATAAAACACTGATCGTAATTTAAGGCCTCTCTTTCCGAGTCTGAAGCTGCCACTGCCCCGACGGGCTTTTGCCGATAGTAGATGACCGACTCTTCCAGTAGCCGATTTGCCTGCTGTTCGATGGTTTCTGTTGCTTTTAGAATCATAATCAGACAATAATCGAATTAAATGTGCTCAGAAAATAATTTTCTTTCATAAACTAATTTCCAGCGATACCCTTAGTTTCAGGAAAATTTCAGGAAAATATTTGTAGTAGATACTAATCCATGTGCGATCCTATCCTGATATTTGTTCTAGCAGGATGAAAAGATTACTAAACATTTAGTAAACTAAGTTTTGTTCTGACTACAGAAAACGGCGAACTTGTTGCACCAGGTTCTACCTCGGTTGTAATAATCTGCTGTATCATCTCCCCCATGCCTCAAAATTTTACGGCATCAGCGATCGCCAATAATCGTAAAATAGCTAAACAGCAAGATAATTAGATTTAGTTGGAGATTATTTTATTGCCGAAATCGTAACTCTGTCGTGCAAATGATGAAGCTTGCTCTAACTGTTTGTCAGCATCTATTTCCAACACAACCTCAATTAAGGAGTATTTATACCGTGGTAGTCCAAGCCGATCTCTTCCAGCTAGATCGTCGTTACGAAGTTTTAACCCAGTCCATTGCCGAAGATTTAATCAAAAGCACTAGAGCCAAGGAAAATATCTTCAATCGCCTGCGAGAGCAGATGCGCTGGGATGACAAAGTTTTAGAATGGACGATGGCAAACCCTGGTCTACGGGTACAAATGTTTCGCTTTATTGATGCTATTCCCGCTCTGCAAAGTAAAGAGGAAATTGCTAATCATTTCCAGCAGTATATGAGTGCGGAGGCAGTAGAGCTACCCAGTGCCTTAAAGGGCATGATTAACTTTAGCGATCCTAATTCTTTCCCGGCCCAAACTGCCGCTGCTACCATTACCAAAGCGGTAGAAACTCTGGCTTATAAATATATTGCGGGCGAAAATATTGCCGAGGTAATTAAGACGATTGAGCGGATGCGCAAATCAGGCATGACCTATACGATCGATCTGTTGGGAGAGGCGGTAATTACCGAAGCTGAAGCCGAAAACTATCTCCAGAGCTACCTCAATTTAATTGAGCAGCTAACCCAAAAAGCACAGAGCTGGAAGAGACAGGAGGGAATCGATCTGGCTGAGGGAGCAGAAATTTCTCCCGTTCAGGTATCGGTTAAGCTGACGGCATTTTATTCTCAGTTTGATCCCCTCAATCCTGCGGGGAGCAAAGCTAAAGTGTGCGATCGCCTCAGAACTTTATTGCGTAAAGCTGATGAACTAGGGGCGGCAATTCATTTTGATATGGAACAGTATCGCTACAAGGATCTGACCCTGCAAATCCTGAAAGAGCTACTGATGGAAGATGAGTTTCGCTCCCGAACCGATTTGGGCATCACTCTCCAGGCTTATCTACGAGACTCCTATCAAGATTTAGAAGATATCATTGAGTGGGCAAAAAAACGAGGCAATCCTCTGACGGTGAGGTTAGTCAAGGGTGCATATTGGGATCAAGAAACGATTAAATCGCTACAAAATCACTGGTCACAGCCCGTATATAACCAAAAAGAGGCAACAGACCTCAACTTTGAACGGATGACCCAGCTGATGCTGGAGAATCATGAATATCTCTATGCTGCTATCGGTAGCCATAACGTCCGTTCTCAGGCATTGGCATGTGCGATCGCCGAAACGCTCAAGATTCCTGCTCGACGCTTGGAAATGCAGGTGCTATACGGCATGGGGGATAAATTAGCTCAGGCTCTGGTTAAGCGGGGGCATCGGGTACGGGTTTATTCTCCCTACGGTAATCTCTTGCCAGGGATGGCTTATTTGATTCGTCGCCTCTTAGAAAATACGGCAAACAGCTCTTTTGTGCGTCAAAACGATGAGGCAAAGCCGATCGCCGAACTGATTGCGCCGCCACAAGTCGAGGCTCTAGAAGACGTTCAGCTTCATCGTCCAGAAACAGACTTTGTCTATGCTCCCGATACTGATTATGCGGACACTGCCAAGCGTCTTAAAGCCGAACAGGCATTAGCACAGGTAAAACAGGAGCTGGGTCAGACTTACCAGCCTTTGATTAACGGTGAATATGTCACCGCCGATAATTATTTGGATTCAATTAACCCCTGTCGCCCAGATGAACTAGTGGGTAAGGTGGGTCAAATTTCGGTAGCGCAAGCCGAACAGGCAATGGCAGCAGCCAAAGCAGCATTTCCCGCCTGGAAAAAAACCCCTGTTAGTGAACGAGCGAATATCCTCCGACGAGCAGCGGATCTAATCGAAGCAAGAAGACACGAATTAAATGCCTGGATCTGTTTGGAGGTAGGAAAGATAATTCCTCAAGCCGACGGTGAAGTGTCAGAAGCCATAGATTTTTGTCGCTATTACGCAGCGGAAATGGAGCGGCTAGAATCGGGCAAAGACTATGATCTTGCCGGGGAAAACAATCGCTATTTCTATCAACCCAAAGGTATTGCTGTCGTCATTTCTCCCTGGAACTTTCCTATGGCGATCGCCACGGGGATGACTGTCGCTGCTTTGGTTACAGGCAATTGCACTCTCTTAAAGCCAGCGGCTACTTCGTCGGTAATTGCGGCTAAGTTGGCAGAAATATTATTAGAGGCGGGTCTTCCTCCAGGGGTTTTTCAATATGTTCCTGGCAAGGGTTCGGAAGTTGGTACGTACTTGGTAGAGCATAAAGATACTCACGTCATCGCCTTTACTGGCTCTAGAGAAGTCGGCTGTAAAATTTATGCCGAAGCAGCTCAACTCCAGCCAGGACAGAAGCACCTCAAGCGCGTCATTGCGGAGATGGGGGGCAAAAATGCCATTATCGTTGATGAAAGTGCCGACCTAGACCAAGCCGTCGCGGGGATTGTACAGTCAGCCTTTGGCTATAGCGGACAAAAGTGTTCTGCCTGTTCGCGGGTAGTTGTTGCGACTCCCGTATACGATACTTTCTTGGCTCGTTTAGTTGAGGCGACCAAATCTTTAAATGTCGGTGCAGCCGACGATCCTAACGTGCAGCTTGGCTCGGTAATTGATCAAGCAGCACGCGATCGCATTTTGGAATATATTGCCAAAGGTAAAGAAGAAAGCGAACTAACATGGTCTGCCCCGTCTCCCGCTGGTGGTTACTATATTTCTCCTACCATTTTTAGCAACGTTACTAGCGAGCAGACAATTGCCCAGGAAGAGATATTTGGACCCGTCCTGGCGGTAATGAAGTCGGATAATTTTGCCCAGGCGTTAGAGATCGCTAACGGCACAGACTATGCCCTGACAGGGGGCTTATATTCTCGCACACCGCAGCATATCGAACAGGCAGCTCGCGAGTTTGAGGTGGGCAATCTCTATATCAACCGCAATATTACGGGAGCCATTGTCGCCCGACAGCCTTTTGGTGGTTTTAAACTTTCGGGAGTAGGTTCAAAAGCAGGGGGTCCTGACTATCTTCTACAGTTCCTAGATCCTCGCGTGGTGACAGAAAACATCCAGCGCCAGGGCTTTGCGCCGATTGAAGGAGTAGAGTAAACAGCTAGGCGATCGCTATTTGCCAAGCTGATGAGTAACTAAAACAGGTGGAGTATATTTCTGTAATTCTGTAAGATAGTTAATCCCAGAAAATTCTCAAAACGGCTGTGAAATTATTAACAATCCTGTCCAACTTTCGTTCTTTCACAGTCGTAATTTTATTGCTGCTGACAGGCTGTACTGCCACCCTGACTCAGAATGTCCATCTTAAATATGGTAATCCTAGCGGTGCTAATGACAACCACAATAACTATCTAATTGTGCGACCTGAATATGCCCTTTCCTATAGCTGTAAAAAGGGCATCGCTAATTGGGCAAGCTGGCAGCTTGATCGCAGTTGGCTAGGTCGGACTGAGCGTTCTGATCGCTTTGCACCCGATACCGAGTTACCAGAAGACTGCTACGGGGTTAGACCCAGTGACTACCGTCGCAGTGGTTATGATCGCGGTCATCTTGTTCCTAGCGGCGATCGCACTCGCAGTCAGTCAGACAACGAGAGTACCTTTGTGATGACCAATATGATTCCCCAGTCTCCCAGCAATAATCGGGAAGTTTGGCGCGAACTAGAAGAGTATAGTCGAGAACTCGCCTATCAGGGCAAAGAGCTTTACATCATCGCTGGGACAGAAGGGATTGCGAAAAAAATCGCCCAGAGCAGGGTAGTGGTGCCTAAGTTTACCTGGAAAGTGATTTTGGTTTTAGACGAGCCAAACCGTGAAATCACCGCTCAAAATGCCCAGGCGATCGCCGTGTGGATCCCCAACTCAGAAGAGGTACAGAATACAGACTGGCAAGAGTATATTACCTCAGTCGATTGGATCGAGAAGAAAACAGGCTATAACTTCTTTGCTGAACTATCCAGAGGAATACAGAGCCAGATTGAGCAAGCTCCCTATCTTCAGTAAGGTTTGCCATTTCTGCTAATTACCGATTTCCCTGATTGATTCTGTGCAAAAAAGTAGCCAACTGATAATATTGCGCTGCGATTCGGGTTCGTAATTCCCCACAACCTTTGACCTGCCATCGCTGATCGAACAAATTGCATATTGAGATTGTTGCTGTCGTATTCAAAATTGTGATTAACAGTAAATCAAACTATTTTGCAGGAGAAGCAACATGAAATTTTTAACTACTTCCTTAACAGCTTCGGTACTATACGCTCTATTTTTCGTGTGTATCGATTCTCAGTTCGCTGCCGACTTCAAACACTACCTCAGAGAAAACTGCGCCTAAAAGGCTGCCTGGCACTTTCTCTGCCAGTCCTAAAAAAATAAGACCAGACGATTTTGTATTTTGTAGTCTTACATCAACAATTTTTTACTCTAATGAATTCTAATTTTGCTGCTAATACGATGGGGATGTTAGCGTTATGCACCTTGGCGATCGCCATATCTCCCAGCCTAATTAATATCTGTAAAACAGCGTTTAAACCATCAAGAGCCTTACTGCAAGTAGCTCATTACGGTCTGCTCAGTACCCTTTGTTTGGGCTTAATTCATGGTCTGTTGATGACACAGCAAGATCGGCTCAACTTTTATGATATCAATACCTATTGGGTGTATGCAGGGGGTCTGTTTACCTTTAATCTAGTGGCATTTATCGCCTTTACCTATACTGAACTAAGGGTCAATCTGCGCCAGCTAGGTTATTTTAGCTATGCTGCCCTATTTCTGTTAGTTTGTCATCTCGGACAACATCTCACTTTCTAAATCACCACCGTCAGCAGTGAACAGATCTTTTGTCCAGGCAAACTGCTGGAGCCATGAGCGCGATTTTGAAGTAACAGCTACCAGTAATTGAGAATTAGCAACGGCGATCGCCGTTATGGTTGAATCTTCTGTCAGCAGTAGCTGAAATTCTCCCAAGCAGTAGCCATCATGGTCGAGTAAAATAAGCTGACCTTGGCGATCGCTTATAAGATATCCTTGGGGACAGGCTACTATGCAGTGGGGAGTAAACCCAAGCTTAATTCGTCGTAAACTAAACTGCTTCAGGGTAATTAAAACCACTTCATCGGGATTAGCAATTTCAGTTGCTAAAAGACGATCAGGAAACAGGGCATTGTGAACTATAGAATCGAGCAAAATTTCAACCGTAAAATTTCCCAGCCAGTTTCCGCGACGGTCAAACAGGCAAAATTCTGTATTCTGAGACTGAATCGGGTATATACCCAGATAGTGCTGACGATCAAGAGCAATTAAGCTCTGCCAGGGTTTTTGCAGCTTCAATGAGGATTTTTTCTCTGCTTGACCCAACTGGTAGATTTCTAAATGAGGCAGGTTTGATTGGCGATGAGTATAAGCAACGCAAAACCAACGTCCTTTAGGTTCGATAGTTGTGATTAGTTGGTCACAGTCGAAAGTAGCCAGAAGTTTTATATTGAGATCGGGCGATAAGTAAAATAGGGAAGATATGGTGGCGATTAAACAACCCGTAGAACCAAGCTGCAAACTTTGAATAGGCTGACCTAAAACAATTTCTGGGATTTCGCCAGATAGACTTTTGGCTTCGTAATTTCTGACCAATAAACGATCGCCCATGGCTAAATAAACCAAGTCTGAGGCGATCGCTAAGTGGGACACTGGAGAGGCTAATTCCAGCTCTGTCTGGGGAGCAAGAGCTGTATTTTTTTTGCCCTTTTTGCTAGAGATGGCTACCGCTGGTTGGGGATCGGACTCTAAAATTTCCAGGATTAGCTGGAGTGATTCCCGCATTTGGGTGGCGGTTTGAAAACGGTGCTGAGGAAGTTTCGCTAAAGATTTGGCGATCGCCGAACGCAGCAGCAGCGGAATATTCGAGTCAATCGAGACTGGTTGGCTCAGATGAGCCGCCAGCAATTCTTGGGGCATCCCCATAAAAGGACGCGGACCGACAATTAATTCATAAAGAATTATGCCCAAACCATAAAGGTCGCAATTATAAGAATATTCACCATAAAATTGTTCGGGAGCCATATAGGCAGGAGAGCCTGTATTTCCCAACACGTTTCCCTCCGCAATTTCTCCTGCGAGTTTAGCAATGCCAAAATCGGCAATATGTGCCGTGTACTGGCGATCGCCCCCCCGATTGCTACTTTTAAGCAGGATATTTTCTGGCTTGATATCGCGATGAATTATTCCTTTGCTATGAGCATATTCCAAACCAGAAAGAACATCGAGCGCCAACAGCAAACTTTGTGACCAGGGTAATGAGTCTGAATGGTTCAAAAGACTCCTCAAAGTACCCCCTTCGCAGTATTCCATCACAACATAACGGCTGTCGTCACGATGTTCCAAAGCTTGGCAGGTGACAATATTAAAGTGATCAAGAGTCACCAGAAAAGTTAATTCTCGCAAAAAACTGCTGGTAGATAGTCGTTTTGCATCTAATTCTTTTAGAGCAACTAAAGTACCCTCTTTTTTGGCGATCGCCGCGAAAACTCGACCAAATTGACCTGTTCCCACTAGATCCAAAATTCTATAGTTTGATTTTTTCACGGGATTTATAGCTGGCGATTAGGAGCGAGAGAAACATGTTGACCTGAGCGAATAGATCAACAGCAAAGGATTTCTCTCTGGCTAGAAGTAAGAGGAGTAGAGACGAGTAGATCCAAAGATTGCAAGATAAATCTAAATCTAGTTAACCAAATAAATTGCCGACCGCTACAGCTTCTGATTTTGGCTGGCTATCAGAGGGAATAGTCTCCGCTGCCGCAGATTGATTAAAGTGTAGTTTTAAGCTCAGGTCTCTGGTTTCACGGTATTTATCAAGATCACCCTTGCCAATATAGTATTGAGATGCTCGGCGTAGATCGATAATCGCCTTTTGTGGCTCATCAACTTCAACATAGAGTAAGCCACGCTTATGGTAGGCTTTACCGTGGTCTTTTCTTAATTCGATCGCTTTAGTGAGATCCTCTATTGCTCGTTCAATATTGCCCGAACGTTGATAGGCAGAACCGCGCAGATAGTAAGGTTGAGCCGCTTCGCCATTTTTGTCGATCATTTGGGTGAATTTCTCGATCGCTTTTAATTCTTTGGCTAATTTGCGAGTTTCGTTTTGTTCCTGTTCTAACTTCTGAGCTAGTTGATCTAACTTCGCTACGGAAGTTTGTAAAGTCTGCAATTCTTGAGCTGTACTTTTTAAACCGCTCTTTTGCTCTTGGTCTAGTCGCTCCAGTTCAGTCATAGCGCTATCCCCTGTCTTTTTGAGTTCAGCAATATTAACTTTGCTGTCCCAATGATTTTTTTCTGACTGCTGTTTGAGTTTTGAGATCCGAGCATGATTCTCTTGAATCAGAAAAGCTACTGCTTCTTTCTCAGACTCAACTAATTTTTTTAATCTTTGATGATTAACGACGGCTAATCCTGTTGAAACAGATAGAGGAATAGTCACCCATAAAAACTGTTTGAGCAGTATGCTTGTCACCGCACCTCCCAGGGAACATACAACTGCCGCCATTTCTGCCGCATCTAACCAGTGTTTTTTTTGTCGAGTAGATTTCATGATAATTTAAATAATAAGATTTACAGTTGTAATATTTAAAGAATTTAATTAATCGGCTAACACTGCCATATTGAGCATTAGAGTTGGTTTGACTAGAGCATATTCTTCGGGGGTTAAAAATTGCTCGATTATTTCTGGCATGGTTGAATGAGCCATAGCAGCAATATGTTTGACCTGAAAAGCTTTGACGATAGTTCGTTGCCAGAGCAAAATGTTTTCTCGTAAACGATCTAGGTCGTCAATCAGCATCGCGGCGAGCGCAATTTTTAGCACGATCTTGGTATCCTTTTGATAAATTAAGCTAACGTCTTTTGCACCAAGCTGAAAAATGTTGGGCTGCTTTTCGCGCATTCTCGCTTCCAGTTTTTGAATGATGCTATCTTCCGCGTCGCGAATTTTTTGATAGGCACTCAGACGTAAATTAATCGTCGGAAAATAGTTCTTGAGCAGCCTTAATTCCTGTTCTGTGGCATAACGACCTTCAGCTTCGATACTTAATTGTTCTAGTTGGTTCAACATAATTTTTGATTTTTGCGCTTGATCTTTGCTATTTAAAGGGCTTCACTTTGATTTAAAAACTCTCTTACCTGGCTTTGAGTCGTTTGCAGTTTACCAATCATAGAACGACTAATTAATTTCCCTGATTCGACCAACACTTGACCTGTTAGGGGATGGAGAATATCAGACTGAGCGCGGCGACCGATCAAGTCTTCAATATCATCGTCCTGAGAGATATACATCCCTGCGGGTAGCTCAACAGTTACTCCTTCTCCAACTACTCTTGCTTGACAAGCCAAGCGGGAATTGACGTTGCAGCTCGTAATCGAACCCAAAGTCCGCTGTTCTCTTTTAGTTACAGGAGAAATACTTGCCTCTCCTTCCTTGATGTAGACATGACAGGTGGCGCAGATTCCTCTCCCACCACATTCTTGAGTGACTTCTACGTCATTTTGCATCAGTACCGACAGCAAGTTGGTGTTAGTCGCGATCGCTGTATTGGTGCCAAAAGGATCGAGTCGTACAGTTTTAGCCATGATGCCCTCCTAAATTACAATAATTAACCAAATAATTCACAATGTTCATGACTTATCGACTCCTAAATTTTGCATGATAGCGGTATGGGTCTGTCCCTGTTCGACCATAGCTACAGCGGTTTGTAGTCGCTTTTCTAAACCCAAAATAAACAGATTAGAATCTGCTCCCATAGATTCACAGGTGGTTTGCAGACAGTAAAGTTCCGCCCCCGATAGTTCTGAGAAAAAGGCACTCAGCAATCCTGCTTCAATATGACAGCCTGGCTGTTCGGGAGAGGCGATCGCTTTGGCAAAGGCGGAATGTTTTACCTCAACCTGAAGCAAGCCCTGTTGATACTCAGTGAAATTTGGCTCGATGTTCCCCCAGCCATGAGCTTTCCAGCACTGTTTAAGACATTGAATTAGCTCAATCATTTCCATAGCGGCGACTGGTTTTTGATAGTAGTCATTTACTTCTTCGCTAAAGCGACGAAAAAAGTTTTTGCCCCACTTCTTGCCGCAGTTATACAGGACAACTCCTGTGGCAGAGCCAAGTTCGGCATTTAAACCACTGTAAAGACCTCGAAGCAGAGTATCGGGCAAGGCTAATAGTCTTCTACCTTGGCGGTTTTCGAGCAGACCAGATTCAAAATCACCCTGCAAATAGCTCTGGGGTGCAAAATAGTTACCTGGTATGGCAACATCTGTAATTAAATCGGTAACGTTAATCATGATCGGGTAAAAAACTCCTCAACGGAGAATAGATAATTGTTAGTTTTATTTTTAGAGTTGAGCCTGACTAAGATGAGCTTGATTGAGTCGCCAGAATAGTTTTCGATTCTTCCAAATAGGGTTTAATAATTGAAAAATGTTCAATTCCCATTACTTTTTTCAGGCGTTTGAGCAGGTAATCGGCGAGGTTTTGTTCTAGATCCTGCATTTTGTGAGCTTCTATTTGTTCGGGCAGCCATGCTAAAATTCGCTGCTGTAGATATAGAGGATCGTTGGAGAGCATTGCCATCGCACAGCAGCGAGTAATCAACAGCCAGTGTTTTAGAGCTAGCTTTACCTCTTCATCTGGCTGTTCGGGAAAATTATTAATCAGTTGATTCGCTACATGCTGAAAAACTTCGGCTTCTTGAGTACGCATCAGTTCGTAAACTTTCAGGCGTTCTTCCAAATAAAGAACTTGACTCTTAAAAACACCCAAATCTTTTTGGATTAAGTGTTCTGCTTCTGCCTGATAAATCAGCGATTCAATATCGGTAATCATAGGATTATTGGTTATATGTATTTAAATATTTAAAATAGCTGCGAGAGATCGTTGAGGCTGAATTCTTCGACTTCGGCGATCGCCTCTTCGGTTTGTTTTAATATCTGTTCTGCCTGTTGGGGTTCCACAGATGACTTGATTCCTGACCAGTTAAAGCACTGCCAAAATTGAGCATTAGCTGAGGTTAGATCAAAAACAGCTTTTGCTCTGTCAGATGAAATTAAACCGTTTTCTCTTAAAGTTTGACCAGACCAGTTGCTTAGAGCAAAGAAATCTGCGGCGGTTAAACATTGCCATTCTGCTAAAGCTTTAGCTGTTTGAATTGGCGACTTGACAGTTGTTGGTGAAGGAGCATTTTCCCAGTTGCAGCGGGCAACAAATTCTGCAACAGATAGACATTCCCAGACGACAAGAGTACTCATTCTAAATATTCTCCATTGCCAAGTTTTTTCTGAATATCTCGTGCGGTTGCTCCCTCGCTATGCCAAAAAGAAGCGGCATCAATACGATCTTTTTTACCGAGCAAAAACTTACAGTAGGTCTCGCCCATGGCATAGCATTGAAGTTCAATACAGCCAAGATCTTTGTTGATTAAATTGCTAAAGAAACCTGAAAATAAACCAGCGTAGATATGACAGACTGGCTTTCCCACATCCCCGAGAGTTCTAGCTACGGCGGAATCAAAAATGTTGATAAACATGAAGCCGTTTTTTTGATCGCTCATGTCCACCTCCCAGTTACCCCAGCCTTGAGAAATAAAAGGCCACCACCAGGCTTCTAAGACGTACATTAAATTAAGCTGGCTAAAGTCGTTATGACCATACTCCTGCAAAAACCAATTACGAAAAAATAGAGCATCTTCTTGACCCCATTGCTGCCCAAT
>JBCBWB010000089.1:0-22094 GCA_039817275.1 Cyanobacteria bacterium J06648_1
ATACGAACAAATAGATGTACTGTACCTTGATTCCCAAACCAATGTCATCGGCAAAACCAAATCCACCACAATCCTCCAAAGTTGAACACCGAGCTAAAGTCAGACGGTAGTATACAAAGAAGCCTCTTGCTGTCTGGCAATTAATAAATTAAAAATATTTTTACAATGCATGGTCAATGTTGGGCATTAAGATAAGTGGCAGAGGTAAATTATAGAGCAAGAGTTATTTATGGCTTATTCAGCGATTCTTGGTACTTCTCAACAGCTAGCGATCGCAAATTTGGGAGTACAGACTCAGGTAAACCTAACGATGAGTAGCCCAGGGCAACAACAGAGTCAAAGCAGTAGCTTTAATACGGGCAAGTGGACTAGCGAACCAAAACTCTTCCGAGTCGGACAAGGTTTTATCTTAGTCATACATGCCGAACAAAACTCAAGCTATATTGCCGTCCAGCAAAACGCAATTGGCATAGTTAACTCTGTTCCCGATCTCAACAACTGTCCCACGGTGGAACTCCAGCCAATTGCCGATCCAGTTTCTGAGCCAATGAAACCCATGCAGCCAATGCAGCCAATGCAGCCAATGCAGCCAATGCAGCCATTAAAAATGGGTAATATGTCGATGGATATCAACTCAATGTCGATGCAGATGGGCAATATGTCGATGAACCTAAACGAGCCGCCCAAGACTACCGTTACCAAGCAATTTTGTTCTCAATGCGGCACCGAAGCCAAAACAGGCGATCGCTTTTGTCGTAGTTGCGGTAATGAACTTAATCAATAAACATTTGGCATTTAGCATTTAACATTCCACTGGAAGCGAGTAGCGAACCAACAATCACCAATCGTCTATTCGTTTCACCTCGTTAATAGCTGGCAATAGGTAGATAACAAGTCTTGTTGAAGAAAACTGAGATAATCAGTAATTACTAATAACTAATAACTAATAACTAACGACTAATTACCAAATGACCTATTGCCTGGGAATTATCAATAAATTTGGCATTGTTATGGCAGGAGATTCTCGCACTAATGCGGGAGTAGACCACATTTCTGCCTATAAAAAACTGTTCGATCTATCTTTGCCAGGAGAAAGGGTAATCGTCATCTGTGCTTCAGGCAGCCTGTCTGTTACCCAAGGAGTTTTGACTCGCCTCAACCGCGACATTCAAAATCAGGTAGAGCAAAATCTGCACAATCTACCCACTATGTATGACATCGCGGCTTATGTTGGCGGCAAAAGTAGAGAAATTCAAGATTTAGATCGTCCTTGGCTAGAAAAAGACAAGATTAGCTTTCGCTGCAACTTTTTGCTAGGAGGGCAGATTGCAGGAGAAGATCCCCAGCTATATTTAATTTATCCTCAAGGCAATTTTATTCAAGCCACGAAGGAAACTCCATTTCTGCAAATTGGTGAGACTAAATACGGTAAACCCATCATTGATCGCACTATCACCTACGAGACACCTCTAGAAGATGCGGCGAAGTGTGCATTACTTTCAATTGACTCCACCATGAAATCAAATATTTCGGTAGGACCGCCAATCAATCTGATTATGTATAAAACCGACAGCTTTGAGCTGCGGGACAGTCTAGAATTACGCCTCGGCGCACCCTATATCGCCAAAATTCGCAAACTTTGGGAACAGTCTGTCCGCCAGGCATTTGAGTCGATGCCCGATATTGAATGGGAAAATGAATCGGGGGAACCAGGCGAGGATATCTATCTGGACTAACTTCTGACTGAGCTGGAAAGAGGAATCTAGTTTTACTTTGATGCGATTATTTAACTTGATATTTTTGGCATTTGTGGCTGCTTTATGGTTTCAAGATTCGGTAATTCCCAATTTTAATAATCTGACCCAAAAGACTAATCTTAAGAAAGAGAAGTTTATCTCTATCTCTTGTTACAATTATTAATAAAGTTGTTAGCGTCAGTCCCCAAACCATTTATGCGTCAAGAGACACAATTATCTCAACCAGATACTATCACCGTTCCTTCTCAGTCAGTACCTACCGCTAGCTATGCCGTTGATACCTACGCAGATACGGAACTGGCTTATGATGAGCCAAATGCGGACTGGCGCTATAATCCAGAGACCAATAACGCTCGCTATCGTGGTCGTCCTTTTGCTGTATTCGCACGTTTTATTGCGATCTTGTTTCCTTTTTCCCGCTTCGCTTTAGGGGCTTGGTGGGATAATTTTACGGGTAATTCAATTCCCAAGCAAAAGAAAAGAGCGCGTCAATTAATCAGGATTTTAACGAAACTAGGCCCTGCATATATCAAAATTGGTCAGGCTTTATCAACTCGTCCTGATGTCGTGCCTCCTGCCTACCTAGAAGAAT
Source organism: Cyanobacteria bacterium J06648_1 (assembly GCA_039817275.1). Classification (GTDB taxonomy): domain Bacteria; phylum Cyanobacteriota; class Cyanobacteriia; order Cyanobacteriales; family Xenococcaceae; genus Waterburya. Next base: position 2,350 of record JBCBWB010000089.1, read on the forward strand.
TGACTACTCTACAGGATAAAATTCCTTCCTTCCCCAATGAAATGGCATTTCGCTTTATTGAGGAGGAATTGGGAGCAAGACCAGAAGATATTTATGCCGAACTATCGCCCCAACCGATCGCTGCTGCCTCTCTGGGGCAAGTTTATAAAGGTCGCCTCAAAACAGGTGAAGAAGTAGCCGTAAAAGTCCAGCGTCCTGGTTTAAACCGTCGTATCAGTCTCGATATTTATATCATGAGGCTATCAGCAGGATTCGTACAGGATAAAGTCAAGCAGGTGCGTTCTAATCTTCGCGCCATTATTGACGAGTTGGCAGAGCGTATTTTTGAGGAGACAAACTATAACCAAGAAGGTCGCAACGCCGATAAGTTTAATGAATTTTACGGCTATATGGAAGAAATTTATGTTCCCAAAATTTACTGGGAATATACAGGTAAGCGCGTTTTGACCATGGAGTGGATCGACGGTACTAAACTGACGGACATTGATGCAGTTCAGAGGAAAGGAATCGATGCGACTCACTTAATTGAAATTGGCGTTGAGTGTTCCCTCAGACAGCTACTCGAACATGGTTTTTTCCATGCCGATCCTCACCCTGGCAACCTGTTAGCCATGGACAACGGTAAGTTAGCCTACCTAGATTTTGGCATGATGAGCCGCATCAAACCCTATCAAAGATATGGTCTAATTGAAGCTGTGGTTCACCTGGTAAATCGTGATTTTGAGTCTCTGTCCGAAGATTATGTCAAATTAGACTTTCTGACTCCAGATACCGACCTCAGACCGATTATCCCTGCTTTAGCTAACGTATTTGGCAATGCTTTAGGAGCGAGTGTAGCAGAGCTTAACTTTAAGAGCATCACCGATCAGATGTCGGCAATGATGTATGAGTTCCCCTTTACTGTTCCCGCCTACTATGCCCTAATTATTCGCTCGATGGTGACCCTCGAAGGGATTGCGATTGGTGTCGATCCAGAGTTCAAGGTTTTGAGTAAAGCCTATCCTTATATTGCCAAAAGACTTTTGACCGATCCTGCACCCGAACTACGAGCATCGTTAAAAGACCTGCTGTTTAAAGAAGAAGGTTTCCGCTGGCACCGTTTGGAAAACCTGCTTAACAACGCTACAGACTCTAGAGACTATGACTTTGATGGCGTAGTAGATCAAGCACTGGACTATCTTTATAGCGATCGCGGGACGTTTATTCGCGATCGCATCGCTCAGGAGTTGGTTAATGCGATCGACGGCTTGGGACGTAGAACCGTTTATAATATCTCAGCCGCTTTCCGCCAGCGAGTGGGCTTGGCAGTTCAAGAAACTCCCGTAGAGTATCGACAAGACTCCTACACCATGACCCATTTAAAAAATATTGTCGGTATTTTGCAGCAGACTCCAGGTTTCGATCCAACTCGCTTAGTTTCTTTGGTCGCCAAAATTATCACTAAGCCAGAAACGCAAAAAATCGGACAAAAGGTTGCGGAAGGACTAACACAAAAAATGGCAGCTAGATTGATTCGTAATCTACTCCTGGATACACCTCAGCCGAAAGCTGCACCTGCCCTGCCTGCGGCTAGATAGAAATTGGCTTGAGCTATATTTCTGACAATTTAACAATTTGCTAACAATTTTGCGGCTCAGATCTAAAACCTGAGCTATTTTTATAACTGGTTGGCAAACACATCAGCTATCTGCAAGTAAACAAAGATCAAAAATTTAAAACTCTTAACTTCTCTGCTTTGCGATCATCTGCATATTGCCTGGAGGCGCAACGGTGACTCCTCGACGGGTTGGTTTAACTGGCTGCTGACCAACTTTCGTTAATTCAAACTGCGAGAAGATGTTGGCTAAAACTAATTTCATTTCAAACTGAGCAAAAGCATAGCCAATGCAAAGACGATTCCCACCTCCAAAAGGCAGGTATTCATAGGCAGAGAATTGCTTAGTGAGAAAACGTTCGGGCTGAAAACAGTCTGGTTGAGGATAAAGATCCTGGCGACGATGAGTCAAGTAAATCGAAACAAAAAACGTCGTTTCCGCTTCAAACCAATAGTCCATAATTTTTATCGGCTTGAGACAAACGCGAGGAAAAGAATTCACCGCAATCGGATAAATCCGCAAAGTTTCCTGCACTATGGCAGTTAGATATTTTAGTTTAGTGACGGCTAAAGGGTCTTCTAAGACTGATACCTGACTTAATTCTTGCTGTAGTTTGCTTTTAACCTCTGGCGATCGCTCGACTAAATATAAAGCCCAGGCGATCGCCGAAGCGGTAGTTTCGTGACCAGCAAACAGGAGGGTCAGCAGCTCATCTTTTAGTTCTTCATCGGTCATTGGTTGACCATCTTCATCCCTAGCTGTCAAGAGCAACGAGAGAATATCTGTTCGTTCGGGATCTGCTTCAGTACGCCGCTGGGCAATTTTTGCTAGCAGTAGGGAATCAATCTTCTCTTTCCTACGCAGGAAGCGCCCCCAAGGACTTAAAGCACCCCAATCTTTTTGTAAGCCGCGGAAAAACAGCAGACTAGAAGCCAGAGGCGAGCCTACCGTATCTAATAAAGAAATCAGTAGTTTTTGTAGTTCCCCGTCTTGCTCATCTTGCTCAAGACCAAACACCGCGCCCAAAATAGTTTTGAGGGAAACCTCCTGCATTGCCTGTCGCACATTAAACGGTCGATTCGGCTGCCAGTCGCTGATTACGTCTTGGGTAATTCGGGTAATTAATTTGGCATAAGCTTGCATCCGCGCACCATGAAAAGGCGGCATTAATAGCTTGCGCTGGCTCTGATGGCGATCGCCGCTCAGGACAATGAGAGAGTTGTTGCCGACAATAGGGAGGAGTATCCTAGCACTGGTCTTAAACCAAGACTCAGGTGCCGTGAAAATCTGCCTAATTGCTTCAGGATGATAAAAATAGACTACGGGAGGCGAATTCTCATAGGTGAGGCTAAAGCAGTCAGGATACTGCTGGGCATATCCTTCCATAACCTGTAGAGGATTGAAAATAAATCGCAGCGATCGCATTTGCGGCGCAGGAAAACGAAAAGAACGCTTGGGGCTGGGCGGTTGCTGAAGTTTAGTAGTCATCTGAGCCTCGACTATTGGCTACTGACGATCCTAGCAATTTCAGTGGATTAGCTGCTGGATAAAAATAATGTTGGTCTGAGCAACGAATTACTGATGAAAAAATTTGCGGCAATAAAATTTGCGACAATAAATAAGTACCGTAAATTTGCTCTTGGTTGAACATGCCTGTAACCGATCTCGAAATTGATATTGCGACCTACATCGATCACACTTTGCTTAAACCTAGTGCTGTGGTTGAAGAAGTAAAGAAGGTATGTCAGGAAGCCTGGCAGTATAATTTTCCTGCTGTCTGTGTCTATCCCGCCATGGTGACAGAAGCGAGAGAGATATTGCACGACAAACAACCTTTGGTGGGAACTGTAATTGGCTTTCCTACTGGAGCCGTAACATCCGCTGTCAAGCTCTATGAGGCTCAAGAAGCAGTCGAAAATGGCGCGACTGAACTAGATGTCGTAATTAATTTAAGCTGGGTCAAATCTGGCGATTCGAGCAAAATATATCGAGAGATGGCTCAAATCTGTTCAGAGACGGGACAAACTGTTAAAGCAATCCTCGAAACAACTGTTTTAACCAACGAAGAGAAAACCTTAGCCGCAGAAATTTGTCTCGATGCGGGGGTAGCCTATCTCAAGACTAGTACGGGCTGGTTTGGTGGCGCAACGGTGGAGGATGTAGAACTGCTTAACGGCATTACCAAAGGTCGAATTGGCATTAAAGCTTCAGGCGGTATTCGTACCTATCAACAGGCGATCGCTCTAATTCATGCAGGAGCAACCCGCCTAGGTACTTCCCGTGGGGTCGATCTGCTGCGGCAACAGAATGAGTCGGTGAAGTGATTACTAAAGACTAATAACTAATAACTAATAACTAATAACTAATAACTAAAGACTAATAACTAATAACTAATAACTAATGACTAATAACTAATAACTAAAGACTAATAACTAATAACTAATAACTAATAACTAATAACTAATAACTAATGACTAAAAACCAAAAAATTGATTAATCAAAAGTATAAAGCCACGGGAATTGTCTTGAAAGGTTCTTCTCTCAAGGAAAACGATCGCCTGGTAACAGTATTAACTCCAGAGCATGGTCTAATTCGGGCTGTAGCACCAGGGGCAAAGAAGTATAAGTCTCAGTTGCGGGGTCGAACTGAGTTGTTTGTCATTAATGAGTTTTTGGTAATTAAAGGGCGATCGCTCGACAAAATTATCCAGGCGGATACAATCTATACCTATCCTGGTTTAAGCCGAGATTTGGGGAAACTAGCTACCGCGCAATATTTGGCGGAATTAGCCATTGCTCTAGCGGTAGCCCAACAGCCTCAAGCAGAGCTATACGAACTGTTGAACGAGCATCTACGTCGGGTTGAGCAGTTTAAGGTAGGGGAGTCGGTCTATCCCTATCTTGCCCAGGCGGTATTTCACTTACTGGCGATCGCTGGCTTAACGCCACAAATATTCGCCTGCTGGCTGACTCAAGAAGCGATTGTCCCCGACCTAACCTCTACTGCTTGGCGGATAGGCTTTAGTTTTGAGGGGGGAGGGACAGTGGATCTGAATGCTTGGCAACAGGCTCAACAGCAGCAAAATCCTGAGTTAGATGCAGTGGAAAATTATAATCTCCGCTTGCCCAGAATTAATCACCGCCTCAACGCTTTAGAGCTGGCGCTTTTGCAGCAGCTAATTAACCAAGAACTACCAACGGCATCATTAACAACCCAAGTAAAAGAAAATTTTGACCTGGACTTAGCCTGGGTCAGAATTGAAAAAGTTTTACGAGAATATATCAAATATCATATAGGTAGGACAATTCGTTCGGCTAATCTAGTAGATAGTCTCTATATTGAATTTTAAACAGCCTTACTATATAAAATGCGACTGTCGGAATCGGAAACTCCCCTCAACCAAGATAGCGAAATCATAGTATCCCCTGATGCTCAAGGCTTTGCTCCCGTATTCAGCAACAAGCAATTTCTCATCCTGTGGAGTGGTCAGATCTTTTCGCAGTTGGCAGATAAAATTTATCTGGTCATGATGATTGCGATCGTCACCAATCAGTTTCAGCTACCCAATCAGCCAATTAGCCAGTGGGTTTCGCCAATCATGATTGCTTTTACCATTCCAGCAGTGCTGTTTGGCTCGTTGGCAGGGGTATATGTTGACCGCTGGCGCAAAAAACCAGTTTTAGTAATTTCCAACCTCCTGCGAGGCATTCTGGTTCTGACTCTCCCACCTCTGCTACTAGTTTCTCAAGGAAAAACCTTAGGCGGCTCGATCGCCCTAGGATTTGCTTTGATGTTGGGGATTTCTTTTGCAGTTTCTACCTTCACCCAATTCTTTGCTCCCGCAGAACAGGCGGTAATTCCCCTAATCGTTAGAGAGCGTCATCTATTAGCCGCTAATTCTCTCTACACCACGACGATGATGGCGCTGCTAATTATCGGTTTTGCGATCGGCGAACCGCTATTGGATCTCGCCGATGGTTTGGCGGCTGGGGTAAATTTACCTTCTGGCATCGGCAAGGAACTTCTGGTCGGAGGAGCCTATGCGATCGCTGGTTTGATTCTTCTGGCATTGACCACAGGGGAAAAAACAGAGCAGGCGAACGAAACGCCTCATGTTTGGGCAGATATTAAAGATGGCATCAGCTATTTGGGACAAAAACCCCGTGTACGAAATGCCCTGATTCAGCTAGTAATTTTGTTCTCCATCTTTGCTGCCTTAGCAGTGCTGGCAGTTAGTTTGGCAGAGCAGATTCCCCAGCTTGAAGCCGACCAGTTTGGAATTTTATTAGCCGCAGCAGGAGTAGGTATGGGAGCAAGTGCCGCTATTTTGGGTAGTAAGGGTCAAAATGTCGAACGGGCAAAGTTGAGCTTGATTGGTTCGATTGGCGTTGCGGCGGCTCTGACAGGACTATCTTTTGCGACCCATGACCTATGGTTAGCCTTGATTATGACTGCGTTACTAGGTGCGTTTGCGGCGATGGTTGGGGTGCCGATGCAAACTACAATCCAGTCGCGGACTCCCGAAGCGATGCGGGGGAAAGTATTTGGCTTACAAAACAATGCGGTGAATATTGCTCTTTCTCTTCCCTTGGTGCTAGCGGCTACGGCAGAGGCTCGCTTTGGTTTACCGAGCGTAATCCTGGGCTTGGCGGCGATCGCTGGTATAGGCGGTATTTTGACCTGGTACATGATTCAGGCGAGTAAGTAAGCAGAACAATTAACAATCAACCATCAACCACAAAAGTGTTCCCGAAAGCTGAGAGCTGAAAAAAAGCAGATTTTACGGGGAAAAAGCCAGAGTTTACCCCTAATCTGGTAAATTAACTAAAGCTAATAAATAGCAACTACATCTAACGTATTGCTTGTACTGTCGTAGCCGCCTGGAAAAAAGAGCATTTGAATGCATATCGCTTGGCTGGGAAAAAAATCGCCTTTTTGTGGCAATGTAACCTATGGTCGGGAAATAACTAACGCTTTGTTAGATCGAAACTATCAGGTTAGTTTTTTGCATTTCTCTCAACCGCAAACAGATTACGAGCATCATGCTAGCCAGCAAACCCACAACTGGTCAAACTGCCATGAAGTATCCCTGCCGTTTATTTATAAGTCTCAGGTTTATACCATCCCTACTTTGAAATCTAGTAAAGTGCTTTTGCGATCGCTTCAGCAGCTTAAACCTGATTTGGTTCACGCCTCTTTGACTCTATCTCCCCTAGATTTTTTGCTACCTGATATTTGCGAGGAGTTAGATCTTCCTCTAGTAGCTACCTTTCATCCCCCTTTCGACAGCAAAATTCGCAATCTTAAGTCTAGTACCCAATATCTTACTTATCAGCTCTATGCGCCCTTTCTGGCTCGCTATGACCGTGTAATTGTCTTTAGTGAGATTCAACGAGATTTGTTGATCAAGCTGGGTGTCCCAGGCGATCGCGTTGTGATTATTCCCAACGGTGTAGATCAGGGTAAGTACTGTCCTAGCTACTCTAGTCTCAAATATCAGCTACGGGCGAAAACGCTGTTTGTTTATCAGGGACGAATTGCCACAGAAAAGAATATTGAATCTCTCTTAAAAGCCTGGAAGTCTTCAGCTTTGGGAGATAGCTGTCAATTGTTAATGGTCGGAGATGGCCCCCTCAGAAGTTCTCTTCAGCTTAGTTATGGCAAGTCAGATAATATTATTTGGCTGGGTTATGTTGCCGATGAGCAACAGCGAATCAACATCCTACGGGCGGCTGACGTGTTTATTTTGCCTTCTCTGGTAGAAGGTTTATCGATTTCTTTGCTAGAGGCAATGTCTTGCGGTGTCGCCTGCTTGGCTACTGATGCGGGGGCAGACGGTGAAGTCTTAGATCATGGTGCAGGAATAGTACTAGACACTCAGGACGTGGCGGCGCAGCTCAAAACTCTTTTACCTCTATTTCGTGATCATCCTGAGATGACTGACTTACTGGGTAAAAAAGCTCGTCAAAGGGTACTAGAAAGGTATACTCTTAAGCAAAATATCAATAAGCTAGAGCAGCTATATTCAGAAATTGCCAATCGACAATTGATTGTTAATAATTAATAATCACTACTGGTGTCCCCTCCTAGTAAATATTGTGGTAAAAGTTAGTATAATTATTCCCGCCTATAATGGCGATCGCTTTTTAGCAGCGGCGATCAACAGCGTGCTACAGCAAACCTATGGTGATTATGAAATTATTGTTGTTGATGATGGCTCAACGGACAATACAGCTCAGGTAGCCCAGCAGTATGGTAAAACAGTTCGATATTTCTATCAGGTCAATCAAGGGGTAGCCGCTAGCCGTAATCTTGGTTTAGCAGCAGCAATGGGAGACTATATTGTTTTTTTTGATCAGGATGATCTGCTCTTACCTGATAAGCTATCCTCTCAAGCAGAATTACTAGATCGCCAACAGCATTTGGGTATAGTCAATGGTGGCTGGCAAATTTGTCGGTGCGATCGCCCGAATTCTCCCCAGGCTACAGTCCAGCCCTGGCAGCAGATTCCCAACCTTAGCCCTGCTAATCTTATTATCTGGAAACCTGTGTTTCTGGGCGCGATGATGTTTCGTCGTACCTGGCTAGAGCGCGTCGGCGGCTTTGATACTGCCCTTGAACAGACTCCAGACGTAGATTTGGTGCTGCGCTTGGCGCAAGTAGGCTGTCCTGCGGCTTGGGTAGAAGAGATAACGGTACAATATCGTCAACACGAAGCTAATGCCTCGAAAAACTCGCTGCTACAGGCTCAGGAGTTAAACCAGATCACCGCCAGTTTTTTTGCTCAACCCAATCTAGCTCCAGAGCTTAAGAAACTGGAAGCGCCATCACGCTATCAGAGCTACATCTGGGCTGCCTGGCGACTATATGAGACAGGGTACATGCAGCAGATGAGAGATTATTTAGCTCAATCTTATGCCTACAGCGATCGCTATCCCAGCGAAATCCCGCTCAACTGGATTGCATCTTTTAAAAACTACGCCGCCGAATATGGCGATCAGCTAGATGTTCAGACTTTAATTGCTTCGCCAGAATGGCAAAGTCTGCTCCAACAATGTTTGGCGATCGCCTGAATCAAATTTTTGGCTAATGTCTGAAAATCACTATATGGACTTTTACCTTGGTATTGATTTTGGCACTTCTGGAGCAAGAGCGATCGCCATAGATTGCCAGCAGAATATTGTGAGTACCCAGCAGTCTAGTTTTGGTAATATTCCCCACCAGCAGCTAGTTAAAGCTTGGCAAGATACTTTGTTCGAGCTAATTGTTCAGATTCCGCTTGAAATTAGAAAAAACCTCAAAGCGATCGCCATCAACGGCACTTCTTCGACAGTGTTACTCTGTAACGCGGCGGGAAAACCTGTCGCCGAACCTCTTTTATATAATGATGATCGGGGTCAAACAGTTTTGGCTCGGGTAAAAGCGATCGCTCCTGACAATCATGTAGTAACTAGCAGTACCTCCAGTCTCACCAAATTGATGTGGTGGAGTCGCCAGGCTTATTTTCCTCAAGCTCGTTATTTACTCCATCAGGCTGACTGGCTGGCTTATCTACTGCACGACAAGCTAGGTGTCAGCGATTATCATAATGCTCTCAAATTAGGATATGACGTAGATAATTTAGATTATCCGTCTTGGTTACAAGATTTGCCCTTCAATCAACTTTACCCCCAAGTCTTGTCTCCTGGAACGGCGATTAGTAAAGTGACAGCAGAAAAATGCCAGAGCTTAGATCTGCCTCATGACTGCATCGTCAAGACTGGTACCACTGACAGTATCGCTGCCTTTCTCGCTAGTGGTGCTAGTCAACCAGGAGAGGCAGTAACTTCTCTCGGTTCAACTTTGGTTTTAAAATTATTGAGTCGTACCAAAGTTACCGCAGCCGAATTTGGCATTTATAGTCATCGCTTGGGTAATCTTTGGCTTACTGGTGGTGCATCAAATACGGGTGGTGCAGTTTTAAAGCATTTCTTCAGCGATCAGCAACTTCAGGAGCTTTCTGCCCAAATCAACCCTGATATAGCTAGCCCCCTAGAATATTATCCCTTAATTGAGCCAGGCGATCGCTTTCCGATTAATGATCCTAATTTACTGCCCAACCTCGAACCCCGTCCTCATGCACCGCAGGAATTCCTTCACGGGATCCTAGAAAGCATCGCTCGCATTGAAAGATTAGGATATCAAAGATTGCAAAATCTGGGCGCCGAAAAACTAACTCTGGTCTACACAGCAGGGGGGGGCGCAAAAAACACTGTCTGGCAAAATATCCGTCAAAGAAATCTAAAAATTCCAGTTACAGCAGCAAAAATTACCCAGGCAGCATATGGCACTGCGCTAATGGCTGCTAATCGCTCTCTAATGAAAGTCAATTCACAGCAGTCCTAGTAGATAACTCTAAGAAAAGCTAATATCTTGCTCTAACAGCATTTTATAAAATAAATCCCCATAACTTTCCCGACTAAATCTCATCATTTCTAGATACTGCCTCAACGGTATCCAGAGAGCATTTAGGCAGTAACTTTATCTTCTTGAACGAGCATTTGCTCGGTACTGGGAAGTTCGAGACAATATCCTGCACCATAAACTGTTTTGATGTAGTTAGGATGGCGAGGATCTGGCTCTAGCTTAGTTCTCAAATGGCGAATGTGAACCCGAATCGTTTCAATATCATCGTCAGGATCGTACCCCCACACTTCCTTGAGAATCTCTGGGGGAGCGACAGTTTGACCATGACGCTGTAATAGGCAGTGGAGTAGCTCAAACTCCAGATGAGTTAGCTTGACCGTTCTTTCAAACCAGATTGCTTCGAAACGCTCTGGAATTAGAGTCAAAGGTCCAAAATTGAGAATCTCTGAGTGCTTGGCAGCTTGGGGAATGCGATCTGTACGACGTAGCAAAGCTCTAACCCTTGCCAACATCTCCTCTACCTCAAAAGGCTTAGTCAAATAGTCATCTGCTCCAGCATTAAATCCCTCAACCTTGTCTTGGGTTTGCCCTAAAGCAGTTAGCATTAGCACGGGAATATCTGAAGTGCGATCATCACGCCGTAGTCTTTGGCAAACCGTAAAGCCATCAACTTTGGGCAGCATTAAATCAAGCATAATCAGATCGGGCTGTAGCTGCACCGCCAGCGCCTGTCCCTTGATGCCATCTTCTGCCTGATTAACATCGTAACCAGCCATCTCTAGGTTAATAGAGACTAATTCAGAGATTGCAGGATCGTCGTCAATTACTAGTATTCTTGGCATATTAAAATATGTTTGATATTTATTTTTGGGAATAAAACGCTTATGTAACTTTTTGACTTAACACAAAAAACTAGGATATGTAACAAACCCTCTAAATGATTATAAGCAAAAATGCTCAATATATTTAAGTTACCTATCTTAAGTTAAAGATTAGTGAATTTTTATTACCTAATCAATCAGCTCTTCCTCTAATTTCGATTATTTTCCGCCTTTAAGACGACATTAAACCCAGTTTTGCGAGCTTAAAGCTAGTTTTGAGCATTGAGAGAATTAGCAATTGGCTTAATATATTTGGGCGGCACGCAGTCAATCAGCCAAACTCCGTTGTCTAAGCAGTAAGATTGAGTTCCCGCTCTAACTATTTTATCCACCCTAACTGCTAGATATAATTGTCTCTTCTTTTCTTCGACTGTGAAACGATCGCCAGAATAAAGAGGATTTTATCGGATCGCTTCTGACCCACGTTCTAATCGGCTAAATTAGATTGTTTGAATCTTTTCTTATTCGGGCTAACGATGTCTCAAATCACTGACCAAAATCTAGCGAAGGAATATCTTCTTAATTACTACGAGTAATGTAAAAATTCTTAATAACAATGGTCATTAATTCAGTTTACGCTAACAGACTAGGTAGTATTTTGGATCTTTTGCTACAGAATATAAGATCAATAGGTCAATCATAAAAAAAAGGAATTTAGTATGAGCGTTAATTTAGCTACAATGTTGCGCGAAGGAACAAAGACATCTCACACAATGGCGGAAAACGTTGGCTTTGTGAAATGTTTTCTTAAAGGAGTGGTCGAGAAAAAGTCTTACCGTAAATTGGTGACTAGTCTCTATTTTGTGTATTCAGCAATGGAAGAGGAGATGGAGCGACTAAAAGATCATCCTGTCGTCTCTAAAATTTATTTTCCCGAACTAAACCGCAAGCAAAGTTTGGAGCAAGATTTACATTTTTATTATGGTGCTAACTGGCGCGAGGAAGCCAAAAACACCAGAGCTGGTAAAGCCTACGTAGCACGCATCCGCGAGATTGCTCAAGACAGTCCTGAACTGCTAGTTGCCCACTGCTACACTCGCTATCTAGGAGATCTTTCTGGGGGACAAATCCTCAAGAAAATTTCCCAAAGAGCGATGAATCTCAATGATGGCGAGGGAACTGCTTTTTACGAGTTTGATAATATTCCCGACGAAAAAGCTTTCAAAAGCAAATATCGTGCAGCCATGAACGAACTGCCTATCGATGAAGCGACTGCCGAAGAAATTGTTGATGAAGCAAACGCCGCCTTCGGCAGAAACATGGAGCTATTCCAAGAGCTTGAAGGCAATTTGGTCAAAGCGATTGGCGTAATGCTGTTTAACACGCTGACTCGTCGCCGCTCTCGTGGCAGCACAGAGCTAGCTACTGCTGAGTAATAGTCTTCTAGCAAGAAAAGAGTAATTCAAGTTAAGCATAATCTTTTTACTTGCTTCTGATTGGGTTAAAACTTCGAACTTTCAATCTTCCTGAAATTTTTATTTCTATTTGATCATCAAAAACAATCCTGAGACTTGGGTTGCGGTTCATTAGGTCAACACTTAATGCGATCGCTCGCTAATTCTCAGGATTGTCTGCTATTGAGGATATCACCTGACGGTTAGATTTTTACGCCTTACGCCTTGGGCAAGTTGTTGCTAGTGTAGGTGTCTAAAGCAAAAGCAGGAATGCGATCGCCATAGTCTGTATCTCTACCCGTAAATGATTTTGCTAGTAATTCAAAAGATGCTGATTTGAGATTGCGCTCATGAATTGGCTTAGTCTGTTCGCCACGAAAATAGGCTTGAGTACCAATTAATGCTGCTGCCGTCCAACCAATCAGGATTATGGCAATTAGTAGAGTTGTCATAGGTAAACCTCGCTACTGGAAATTTTTGTTCTTATGTAAATTAATGTAACAAAAGCTTGATTTTACGACAATTGCTCATATGTACGGATAAGCGACCGATCATCAGTAAAAACCGTAATGTTGGTAATAAATTGATAATTGAGGCTTTGAAGACTGAGACTAAATCTTGACCAAGTTGTTTGTCGTATAGTTTTCACAAAAAAGCGATCGCCTGGTGTAAAGCGATCGCTGTGATCAATCGGATCAACTGGATCGACAGGGTTCTGAGTAAGTTCAATTGCAGACAATTTTTGAGGCCATACTCAAATGTAACCAAAGATATATTGCACGGTACATCAAACCTTCTTATTTATTACTTCTTACTTTCTAAAGTACTTCGCTGGACTGAAATATATTCAGCAAATGCTTTGGGATAGATAAGCAAAAAGTAAATCCACCAAGCAATGATGGGGAGTGTCACCATAGCTGTAATCCACACTCGATGCAGCACCAGCCAGCTACCCGCAATTATAGTTATGCCCGTAAGCATAATTGACCAAGGCTGACACCAACCAGGTTTATAGTCCCACACATTTATCGATTCAGGATTGCCAGCTTTCATAGGCGATTCTTGCAGTTATTTCTTTTCGACATATATTTTAGTTAGCATCTAACTCTGTTGTAACGCTTCTTGTTGGGCTGCAAGTAATTCTTTAATCCCTTTTTCCGCTACGTCGAGCATTTTGTTTAATTGCGATCGCGACATACTGTTAGATTCTGCCGTTCCCTGAATCTCAATCAGCTCTAGTTTGCCATTCATCACCACATTAAGATCGACATCTGCCTTGACATCTTCTGGATAGTCCAAATCTAAATAAGCCTCACCATCAATCAGACCGACTGATACTGCCGCTACAGGCTCAATTAGAGGAGACTTCTTGAGCTCTCCCGCCGCAATCAACTTATTTATTCCCTGAGCTAGAGCCACGTAGCTACCAGTAATTGAAGCAGTACGAGTTCCCGCATCAGCCTGGAGAACATCTGCATCAATCGTAATTGTTCTTTCTCCCAATCCTCGGAGATTGATTGCTGCCCGTAAACTGCGTCCAATTAGGCGCTGAATTTCTTGAGTTCTTCCTGATAGTTTCATCAATTCCCTTGAATGGCGGGTACTCGTCGCTCCTGGAAGCATTCTATACTCTGCCGTTAACCAAGCCTGCCCACTATTAAGGAGAAATCTCGGTACTCGCTCTTCAATGCTGACAGTACAGAGTACCTTAGTCTTACCACAGGTGATTACCACTGAAGATAAAGGGTTTTCAATAAAATCGAGCTGAAAACTATGCTTTCGTAGCTCATCTGGCTGGCGATCCTTGGCGCGTTTATAGGACAATACCTCACTCCTAAATTGCTGGTAAATTACTTGTCACTTAAGTTTGACAAAAGATTGCAGCAATTCACTCAGCCGTTTTGTAAGTTGAGATAGTTCTTAACTGAAACAAAACAAAATATAAAGCCAGAGATAGTTGAACTACTACAAGTTTGGATGTACTTTTGGCTACAAAATTCAAGAATAGTAACGCTTAGTCTACTAGTAGCTCTCCTAGTTTAAGTTTTCTAAAAATATGCCCGACATTTTATTTTTGCTTATATGCTAATACCGTATCTAATGTGAAGTGAACGCTAAATCTGATTGTTTGTCTAACAAATACTTTCATTAGGAAATATTTATCAGCCGTGTCAAATTTATTTCTTTCCTTATTCTTAGCCGCATTAATGAGTTTCTCCTTGCCTGTGTTTTTATTTGGCACAGTTTTGGGGTTTTTAACTCTCACTAGCTATGTACCAGGGTTTTTGGAGGCTAGCGATCGCGGTTCAGCCTATATTCTCAATTTCCTGGCAGTGTTTGGCGCAGGCAAACCGATGCAGGGCGTAATTACCTTGGGCATTACCGTCAGCATCGTCGGTATTTTGTTGGACATCTCCAACTTTTATCGCTACCAAAGCCTGAGAGATGAAGATTTTAGTTAAGAACTTTGAAGTTTAGCGGTAATCGGTATTAAACAATAGGTATTAAGTATTAGGGGTTAGCTTTTAAATGCTCTGTTGCTGAACCCCTTTATTTACTACTACTCCTTCAATATGTCTGGAAGCGAACTCAAAGCAGATTTGTGGATTAATGAATATATTACTCCTTGGGATATTTATACCCATGGAGTGACCAAAATTTTGGCGCATTGCCAGACACCATATCAGGAAATGTATATTGTCGAAACTGGTGCTTTTGGCAAAGGCTTGGTGCTAGATGGTAAATGGCAATCCTCCACTATTGACGAATTTATTTACCATGAGGCATTGGTACATCCTGCTCTGATTGCCTGTCAGAATCCGCAGCGGGTTCTAGTTCTAGGAGGGGGAGAGGGGGCGACCATTCGCGAAGTTTTGCGCTGGAAAAGCGTAGAAAAAGTGACGATGATTGATATTGATGGTGAGGTAGTAAAAGCCTGCAAACAACATCTGCCAGAGATGCATCAAAATGCTTTTGCCGATCCGCGTGTAGAGCTAATTATTGCTGACGCTCTTCAAGTTTTGGCCCAGACAAAGGATACCTGGGACGTAGTTATCTCTGACCTCAGCGATCCGATTGAATTGGGTCCTTCTTTTCCGCTCTTTACTAAGGAATATTTTACTCAACTTAAAGGAGTCCTAAATCCTGGTGGATACGTCATGGTGCAGGCAGGTCCTATATCTCCTCCAGAAGTACAAAACCATGCCCGACTGGTCAATACTCTCAAAGCCGTATACAGCAACGTTGTTTCCCTCTCTGCCCCCACTCCCTCTTATGGACGTGCTTGGGGATTTGCTCTTTGCTCCGAATCAGCGATCGCGCTCCAGCCTCAGCCAAAAGCAACAAATCGCCTACTAGATTCCAACACCATTGGCGGCTTCCGTTTTATCGATGGGATTAGCCTTTTGGGTATCATGCAGTCTCCTCTGTATGTTCGTCAGGCGATCGCCGTAGAAACTACTGTTTATACCCTGGACGAGCCACCCAAGTTTTTTGGCACAGGGGTTAACATTTAGCATTTAGCATTTAGCATTTAGCATTTAACAGTCAACGAGGAAAAGTTGTTGCTTGTGGCTTGTTCTTGGTTAATTTGAATCGAGCGCGGGTTAAACTCGGCTGAACCAAAATAGGCTACCGACAATTAGGACGACCAGTATGAGGGCAAACCACATGAAGTCTTTGTCCTTGACCTCAGTTGGTGCTGGTTCGAGGTCTTCTAGTTCAGTTTGAGGCGGTTGGGCTGGAGTTTTCTTTTTGGCTCCCACGTAGCGGGATACTCCTGGATCGGCTTTTGCCAAGTCGGGTATTTCACTCATCCACTCTTTGGGTCGCTCTAGCTTGGGCGCTTTCATAATATAGAGGATGCGCTGTGCCTGTTCGCGGGTCTTAAGATCTGGATGTACGATCAATTCTTGTGCTAAAGCGATCGCCGTTTCAATTTTATTCGCTGCCTGATAGGCGGTGACTAACCAAATCCGCGCTTCTCCACCCCTGCGTGAATTAGGAGCAACGAGATCTATGGCTGATTCTAAATGTTCGATACTAAGGCGATATTGTCCTCTTTCGAGAGCCTCTTTTCCTGCCTGATATTGCTGCTGGAACTTTTCTTGGTTTTCTGCCGTCACGTTAAACTATAGCTATGTAGAGGGAATTACCTAAGCTCATTATTAAATAATTTACCTCTGCTGTTCAAGCCCAGAGGATAAGACACCATGAGCAAACTACCGCAAATCAGACTCAACTGGAGATCGGCGTTAGGCGCGATCGCCTTGGCAGCAGGAACATTAGGAGCGATCGCTTCTCCTGCTCTGGCAGAACTAGAACCAAAGACAGAGAGTTTCCAATTGGCTCAGATACTTCGCCGCGTCAATTCTCCCACTCCTCTGAACCTACGTCCCCGAACCCATATTCCTCTACCCACCCGTAGCCGCAGCCGTTACCATCGTTATTCTGATTATGATTCTCGATATAGGGGTGCTTATGGGCGTCATGACCGCCATGACCGATATGGCTATAGTCATCGTGACCAAGATTATCGTCGCGATCGCCGTCGCCGTGGAAGCGGCGGGACGGTAATTATCATCAATCCCTCTAACTCCTCTCGTCACGGTAGCTACATTCGTCTTGGCAAGTAACTCCTATTTAGGACAATTATCTAGGACAGTTACTTTAACCTAGAGATTCAGAAGCCACGATCATCGAACCAATTCCTTCATCCGTCAGAATTTCTAGCAGTAGGGAGTGAGGCAGGCGACCATCAAGTATATGAGCTGCTTTGACTCCCTGAGCCAGCGACCGTACGCAGCAGGAAACTTTGGGAATCATACCTCCAGAAACAATTCCTGCTTCGATTAGTTCCCTTGCCTTTTGAATGTCTAGCTTGTTTAAGAGGGTTGAAGGATCGTGATAGTCGTATAAAATTCCTGGGGTATCCGTCAGTAAAATTAACTTTTCTGCCTGTAACGCCGCGGCGATTTCTCCTGCCACCGTATCGGCATTAATATTGTATGCTTGCCCATCTTCATCCGCCGCAACGCTGGAAATAACGGGAACATAGCCATTACTAACCAAAGATTCCACCAGTCCCGTATCGACACTGGCAACCTCTCCCACAAAGCCCACGCCTTCTTTTCCTACAGGACGAGCCTGGACTAAATTACCATCTTTTCCGCAGAGACCGACTGCCTTAGCTCCAGAGCGACTAATCAAAGATACCAGCTCTTTATTGACCCTACCTGCCAAAACCATCTCCACTATATCCATCGTTGGTGCATCGGTGACGCGCAGCCCGTCTTTGAACTGCGGCTCAATGTTTAATTTCTGAAGCCAGGTGTTAATTTCTGGCCCCCCGCCATGGACTACCACGGGACGTACCCCTACGCTGACCAGAAATACGACATCGTTAATTACTTTTGCTTTTAGGGTACTATCTTTCATTGCTGCCCCACCGTATTTAATCACAATAGTGCGGTTGGCAAACTTCTGAATGTAAGGCAATGCCTCGCTCAGGATACGGACGCGGGTAGCTGCGGCTTCTTTGAAATATTCGCTATCGTTAAGCATAAAATCGGCTCTGGTTAAAGTATAGAGTCTTGGTTGCGGAGATTGCTGCCTAAGCCTGGGGTTTGAGGACTGATGGGATCAGTTCCTCGATTTGAACAGCCACGGCATAAGGTGACTGCTCTGGCTGAGGAGATACTCGTAGATCCCCTTGAGCATAAAGAGGACGACGAGTTTCTAGTAATGACTCTAGTTTGCCAGCTAACGGTCGATTTGTATTTTGCGATACTCTTTGTCTGAGGATCTCAGTATCAACATCTAACCAGATAACTAGACCCTGCCGTAGATAGCTCCAGTTGGTGGTGGATTGAACAATACCTCCGCCAGTAGCAATAACCGAACGAGTATAAACTGACAGCTCGGCTAAAACCTGAGTTTCTAGCTTTCTAAAACCTGCTTCTCCCGACTGAGCAAAAATATCGGCAATTGACTGTTTGGCGATCGCCTCAATCATGCGATCAGTATCGATAAAACGATAGTTAAGATTGGCAGCCAGGTATCTGCCGACGGTGCTTTTGCCCGCTCCCATCATGCCAACGAGATAGATATTTAAACCCTGCAATAAATCACTCATGGTTTTGCTGATTAGCTACGATTTAGAAACTTAATATTTAGAGAATACTTTGAGCTATATGGTCATCATCCGAATGTATCAGTTAATGGGATTTGTTGGATAGAGCGCAGACATTCGAGCCTCAACTACCCCAGAGTCATTTGTGACAAGTTGAAGGATCTGCGTTGTTTGTCAATCGCTTTAAGCTATCAGCTATCAGTTATCAGCTTTTGAAGTATATTCTTGACTAATATCATGAAAAAATTCGCGATCGCTATGATGGGTTAGCAAAAGTACGTATTTAGTTTGGTCTAAGTTTCAGACCACTATCAGTAGTAGTTGACTAAAAGCGTTTTTTTTATCTTGTCAGCAATGCCGCAGAATCATAAATTAAAAAATTGCGCTGAAGCAGTTTCAGATTAAGAATAAGCTGGTGAGCGATAATTTTTGTTCGCTTTATTTCATTACTTAATTTTAAAAGACAAAATCGTTACAAATGCTGACAGCAAATTAGGCTGTTTCGCCGTCTCTACTGCGTATTTATCTGGGTATTATGTAAATTTGAGCCGAACTACAGACACTCTCAAATCATAAATAGTGAGAAAAGTCTAACCATAAGCTGCCAAAAAACGTGGATTTAGTCATTTTTAGCTGGCGATCAAGATTACAGGCGGCTTCATCAAAACAATATATTTACTGGTAGAATGAGCAAATAAGGGTGATCTAAATTACAGAAAAAATACCCAGCTTTACCTAGAATTTAATGATGGGAAAGTAAAAATCTAATTAAGCATTACTACATTAAGCGAAAATCACTTTAATATATGTTTTAATCTAGATATTTTTATTCCATAAAACAGTGAAAATATAAATACTTTTTAAGATAAATCAGATATTGGTACTTGGCTATGAAATTAATCCGTGAGATTGTTAAACAAGCTTTAAATACAGGCTATCTTACCTTAGAGGCAGAAGAGCGGCTAAGAGGAATGCTAAAAAATAAATATGAACTAGAAGATTTAGAAGCCTTTATTGATTTACAGCAGGCGACTATGATTGGTATAGTTCGACAAGAATCTAAGGAACTGTTTGCCGCTAGTAGGAACTGTTCTTAGTGCTTAGATCCAGTCTTCATCATCTGATTCAGAGATAGCATTAGAATCAATTTCTGACTTATCCAAGTTATTTTTAGTGCTGTCTCGCTCAACTTTAAGGCGATCGCCTGCTTCGCGGTATTTATAAGAATAAGTAGAACCCGAACGCTCTACATTTTGGGGTTCTTGTCTAGTTTCATAGCTACGGCTTTCAGGCATCTTATCCTGTATAGAATCTTCCTGCTCTACCTTAGTCGAACGC